>CAKUDT010000427.1 GCA_934645125.1 uncultured Eggerthellaceae bacterium | reverse complement strand
TTATGGATGCAGTCAGATATTCGGATCGAAAGGTTCTGGTCGGACATAGTCTGCGCTATAATGATACGTATATTCGCGCGGCAAATCTGATACACAGTGGATTGATCGGGCCTGTTAAGGTGATCCGCATGGTGCAGAACCATCACTGTCTGAATTGGGAGCGTTATAGACGGCTACTGCGCGATGCAAGTCCAGTATTGGACTGTGGCGTACATTATTTTGATGTCATGCAATGGTTTACGAATTCAAAAATCGTTGGTGTTCATGCTTATGGAACAAATATCGACTCAGATCTCGAAGATTGTCACATGAATTACTGCATGGCAGCTGTTCAGCTCTCGTGCGGGGCTGTTGGCTATTATGAGGCAGGATGGTCGCCCTCTCTCGATTCATCCAATTTAAAGGAGATCATTGGAGAAAACGGAAGTATCCAAATCATCCTGAACGCATTCCGCGCAAAGGATGTAGAAGAAGGAGACCTGATTCGTGTTCATTTGCGCGAAAAAGATGAGTATCAGGCAATCAACGTGAGCGCAAAATACAAAAACATGTGGAGGCAATTACAATATTTAATTAGCATGATTGAAAATGATCTCCCCCCTTGTCCGACATATCAGGAGCTGAACGAAGCGTTTCAGGTTGCATTTGAGGCACAGCAGCAGATGCAGAAAACGCCGTTTATTCCCTTCCACCCTTCATATTTCTGACGCAAACACATAAAGGTCGAAAAAGCACTCCACAAGGGAGTGCTTTTTTGCTATAATGTGTAGGTCGGCTGACACGAATGAAGAGAAGCAACGGAGATATATGATGAAGAAAAACAAGCTGAAATCTGTTCTCTTGGCGACCAGTTCAGGCAGACTGATGGGTGAACTGTGTGATTTGCTGGACTGGCACCGATTTGGTGCTCATATTGAAGGACGGGCCTTTGATGGACTTCATACAATCGAAATGGTCGCAAAAATGCAGCCTGATATCTTGATTGCAGATACTGATCTGACCGAATATAACGGCATAGAGGTTCTCCGGCGCGTTCATACGGCGTATCCGCAAATTCATGTGATTCTTATCAGCAGCAGGGCGGAATTTGTATATGCGCAGCAAGCAATGCGTTACGGCGCAAAAGATTACCTTGTATGTCCAATCGAGCAATCAGATTTGATTCGTTGTCTGCGTCAGATCAAGCTTTCTGACAACTGTTTTGACGATACCTGGGGCAACGTCCCGAAGCAAAGAGTGCGTGCGTGGGAAAAGCAAATTTCCTCTGCATTTTCCGATTGCACGCAAAAGCTAATCTTATGCACTAATGTGCGATTGCCATTGAAGTGTGAGGAGCCGTATGTCTTGCTTCAGGACGGGCCACAGTGGATATGGGCCACAACTATTCAAGACAAACAGCTGCCCGAATTCCTGTCAAGGCTGGAGCGATACCATGTACAAATCGGCGTCAGTCAGAAATTTTCTGTATGTCAAGAATTATCCGGTGCGGTTCATCAGGCACA
>CAKUDT010000426.1 GCA_934645125.1 uncultured Eggerthellaceae bacterium | reverse complement strand
GCCGATGTGAAATGGAACAACAAAGTTGACGCAACGAATGCATTCGCTATTCAGTACGCGGCTCTTTGCGGGTGGGATGACTGATAGCTGGCGTGACTGCGGCGAACGTTCATATGACAGGGCTTGGAGGTTTTGGCCTCCAAGCCCTGAGTTTTTCTAGATTCGCGAGCCTGCCCGACGCGCGCAGCGCGTGGTGGTGTCGGGCGCAGGGCTTGCTTGGACGTGCCGGCTCCTTCTGTGTGGTTTGCGCTGCTACAGCGTGTCGGTATCCAGCCAGATGGTGAAGGGGCCGTGATTTACCAGCGCGACCTGCATATCCGCGCCGAACTCGCCGGTTCCCACGTTGCGCACGCCATTAGTCGCACGCACCAGGCTGGTAAAATATTCGTACAGGCGGTTTGCCTCGTCGGGCGCGCCGGCTTGCGTGAACGAGGGACGATTGCCCTTCTTGCAGCAGGCATAGAGCGTGAATTGGGAAACCACCAGCACATCGCCGTTGATATCGGCAAGCGAGAGATTTGTCTTCCCGTTTTCGTCGTCGAAGATGCGCAGTTTGGAGATTTTGCCCCACAGTTTGTCTGCTTGCTCTTCGGTATCTTCTTGTCCCACGCCTAAAAGAATAAGAAATCCCCGCTCAATGGCGCTTTTCTCTTCGCCATCGATAGTGACACTCGCGTTCGAGACGCGCTGAATAAGTGCTCGCATGATGCCTCCTATGTTTTCTTTCGCGTCTTATGGTATCACGACTGGTATACTGACGGAAAAGAATGCAGCGAAAGGCAGCGCAACGAAAAGAAAGGCGCGCGACTCATGATCGATGAAATCCATGTTGAGAATTTGGCGCTTATCCGCAACGCCACGCTTACGCCGTGCGCGGGGCTAACGGTGCTCACGGGCGAGACGGGCGCGGGCAAAACGGCGCTGCTTTCGGCGTGCAAGCTGCTTATGGGCGAGCGTGCCAGTGCGCAGATGGTGCGCGATGGGGAAGACTCGCTGGTGGTTTCGGGTCGTTTTTTCGTGCACGAAAGCGCAGGTGAAGGCGCAGATGCTGATTCGGTGTGGGAAGATGCGCGCTCTGGTGTGAGTGACGGCGCTGTGGGCGTCGATGCCAGCAGCGTGGGTGCCAGCGATGGTGGCGCTGCCGATGCGGAGCCGTGCGAGCGCGACATGGTGGTGACGCGTCGTGCGGGGGCAGATGGCCGCTCGCGCGTGACGCTTGACGGGCGTATGGCCAGCGCAGCGCAGCTGGCGGCAACGATTGGCCCTGTGGTTGACTTGTGCGGGCAGCATGAGCATCAGCGCTTGCTGAAGCCTGCAAATCACGTGGCGTTTCTTGACGCTTGGGCAAAAGACCAGGTGGAAGCGCCGTTGCGGGCTTACAAGGCGGCTTTTGCGGCGGCACAGGCGGCGCAAGCCGCGCTTGACGACGTGCGTGCGGCGGCGTCTTCTTCGTCGGCGCAGCTTGACGAGGCGCGGTTTATCCTTCGCAGTGTGAACGAGGTTGATC
>CAKUDT010000425.1 GCA_934645125.1 uncultured Eggerthellaceae bacterium | reverse complement strand
CTTTAGCCTGGGCACATTCTGCCACCTGGGGCCCTACGCGCATAAGCGGATTTAAGGACGTGTTCGGGTTCTGGGGAATATTCATAACGCTTGAGCCGCGCAAGTGACGAAACTCATCATCGGACAGGCCGCTCACTTCCACGCCCTTGAACAGCACCGATCCGCTCACGCGAGCGTTATCGGGCAGCAAGTGAAGCGCTGCCGTTGCGGTAACGGACTTACCGCAACCCGTTTCGCCTACAATGCAAACTACCGACTTGGGCATGATATCCAAGCTCAAGTCGCGCACGATATGCACCAGCTTGCGGCCGACAAGAAAACTCACATTCAACTCTTTAAGTGAAAGTATTGGCTGGTCAGGTTGCCAATTGGGCTCATTATCCAGCAGTGCTTTGAAAGCATCTTTGCTGCCCTTGACCGCTTTAGAGTCCGCGTTGCGCGCGGTATCCAATCTACTACGAAACAAAGACATGATACTACTCCGTTACTGCATGCTCGCGCATGCGCGGGTCGGTCAGATCGCGAATGCCGTCGCCGAACAGGTTGAATCCAACAGCGCTCACAGCAATGGCAAAACCAGGGAAGAACGACATCCAAGGCGCAAAGCGCAGATAATCACGACCATCGCTGATCATGGCGCCCCAGTCGGGCGAAGGCGGCTGCGCGCCCAGGCCCAAGAAGCTCAAAGACGAGCAGAACAAAATAACCGAGCCCAAGTCCAGCGACATCATGACGATAATCTTAGAGGCAACAGAGGGCAGCAGGTACTTCGTGGCAATCTTGAAGGATGAGTTGCCAATAGCGCGTGCCGATTCAATGAATTCCTCGTTGCGAAGCAGCACAATCTCGCCACGAACTAAACGCGCGTAACGCGTCCAGTGGATACACATCAGCGCAATAATAAGGTTGATGGTTCCCGTTCCCAAAACCGCAGAGACCGCCAGCGCAAAAACAATGGTAGGAAACGCCAGGAAGATATCGGTCACACGCATAAGGAAACCGTCCACCTTGCCGCCGGCAAAACCTGCAATCAGGCCAATGGCGCTTCCCAGCACCGCACCGAACAAAACAACGAGCGTTGCCGTTACCAAGGAAATGCGCGCACCTTCAATAACGCGACACAAAATGCAACGTCCCAGGTTATCGGTGCCAAAAGGATACTCAGCGCAAGGCGCTATGAACTGATTCGCCGTTTGCATATACGTAGGATCGTGCCCTTCCAGCAAAGGAGCGAACACCGCAACAACAATAAGGACGGCAACCATAATACCGCCCACAATCAGCGTGGTGTTCTTGCGGTTCAGGTCGGTGAAAAATCTCAAAATGGAATGCATGACAATCACGCTACCGATGCTGAAGACTGCAGGCCGCTCTTAACGCGAGGGTCAATGCAAGCGTAGATAATATCTGATACCAGGTTTGCGAACGCATAGCCGAACGCAATCAAAATAACGCATCCTTCCATCATGGGCGTGTCTTTTGCAAGAACGGCATTATTGAACAAATCCCCCAC
>CAKUDT010000424.1 GCA_934645125.1 uncultured Eggerthellaceae bacterium | reverse complement strand
GCCTTTCGCGCGGCCCGCAAGGCCGAGGCGGGCGACGAGCTGGAAGGGTGAGAGCGGCGCAGCGCAGCGGAGATGGGTTGGAATGCGGCGGAGGCCGCCTGGAAGGGAAAAGGAGAAATCCCGGACGAGCGGTGGCGGCTTGCGCGAGCGGGAGACTTGTTCAAGAAAGATGCGTTGGGAAGCGCTGCGGGCTGCGCAGGTGGGCGGCATCGGCAGGCGGAAGGAAAACGCCTGCCGGAGAAGCGTCCGTGCGGCGAAAGTTGAGGACAGCCGCGAGACGGCTGCCGCAGGAAGTAGGAAGGAAAATGCAGGACGCGGCAAGGTCACAAGGATGTGCAAGCGCCGGGCGACCGCGTGACGGCGAGAGAGGGGACGAAGCCTGCTTGCCGGAGGGCGGCAGACGGGAAAGCGCGAGGAAGGCGGGAAACGATGGAGAAGAAACATGCGCTGCGGCTGGCAGCGCTGGATCTGGACGGGACGTTGGCGCCCGTGGGGCGGGGTATTGCGCCGCAGACGGTGCGCATGCTCCGGGAATTGGAGGCGCGCGGGGTGCGGATCGCGCTCTGTTCGGGCAAGCCGGTGTATTACCTCTGCGGGCTGCTGCGGCAGGTGGAGCTCAGACGGCCGCTGCTGCTGGGTGAGAACGGCGCGGTATTTCAGGAGGGGATCGATCTGCCGCCCGAGCGATTTGCCGTCCTGCCCTATCCGCCGGAGGTCGGGGAGGCGTTTGCGCGCCTGAAGCGGGAATTGGAGGCGGCCGTGCCGGGCATGTGGTACCAGCCAAACGAGGTGGGTCTCACGCCCTTTCCGCGCAGCGAGGCGGAATTTGCGCGCGTGGCCGAGGTATTGGCGGCGGCGCAGGCGCGCGGAGCCTTGCCGGGCATCGAGGTATACCGGCATGCGGATTCCTTCGACATTGTGCCCGCGTGCGTGAGCAAGGCGGCGGGGCTGGCGCTTTTGCACCGGGAGCTGGGCATCCCGCCGGAGGAGATGGCGGCGGTGGGCGACGGCGTCAACGATTACCCGATGTTTGCGTATGCGGGCCTTGCCATCGGCATCGGCGTGGCGCACCCGGAGGCGGTGGACGCGAATGTCCGGACGGTGGACGAGGCACTGGGCATCCTGCTCGCGCGGGCGGAATAGGGCGCGGGCGAAGCGGCGGAGGCGGGACAGGCGCATGCGGGCGCGTCGGGTGAGATGCTGCGGATGCGCGGGCGCGTCGGGGAAGCCTCCGCAAAGGTGTTGGCCGGTGGTAAGGCGGCGCGATGAAGGACGGCGCGGGGATAGGCGATGGGCCTTTCCAGTGGGAGGTCTCTACCTTATAATGATAGCCCCCAAAGGCGGGGAATTCTCCCGCGCAGGGCAGGAAAACGAACAACGATGTGCGAAGGCTTCCGGGTGGGAGTCTTTTTTTGTGCGCGAAAAGGGAGGCGCGAGAGGGATTTGAGTAAAGTTCGGAAACTGTGAGATGAGGAGGGGGCGAAGCGCGGGAGGAAGAAATTGACGGGGAAGGGAATAGAG
>CAKUDT010000423.1 GCA_934645125.1 uncultured Eggerthellaceae bacterium | reverse complement strand
TTGTAGGCGCGGCTGAAAGCAACGTGAAGGGCGGCAAGATTTCCAACGAATCCGCTGTTGGCGCTGCTATTTTGGGTCACAAGAAGGGTGACGAGATTGAAGCAGTTGGTCCTACGGGCCGCGCGCTGAAGATTGTCATCAAGAAAATCGAACGCTAATCATAAACGGGCAGCGCGTCTTCCTTCGCTTGGTTTTGGGCGAAGGTGCGCGCTGTAATTATATGCGCCTGCGCTGGCGTTGTGTTGAATGGATGCAGCGAAGCGGGCGTGCATGCCGTGCGAAGCGGGCAAGGTTGCGGTTGAGGTTGGCGTTGCGCGAATTTGGGCGCGAGTTCGAGCGCGGAACCGAACGCGGAACGGGCCTGGTCTTTGCCGGCATTTCCCTGAAGGAGAATTTCTATGAGCGAGAACAACGCAAAGCAGCAGATGGTTGAAGACGATCCCATTGAGGTTCGCAAGGCCAAGCGTGCTGCGCTGATTGCGGCGGGCGAGGACCCTTACGGTCACGCTTTCGACTACACCCATCACGTGACCGACCTGGATGCGGCTTACGCCAAACTTGCCGATGGCGAGTCCACGGAAGACGCCGTTGCCGTTGCCGGCCGCGTTATGTCCAAGCGCGTGCAGGGCAAGTGCGCGTTCTTCGGCCTGCGCGATACCACGGGCGACATTCAGCTGTTCTTCCAGATCAACAACTTGGGCGAGGATCTGTACAAGCGCGCGAAAGACCTGGATGTGGGCGACTGGATTGGCGTGAATGGCACCATGATGCGCACAAAGCGCGGTCAGCTTTCCGTTGCTGCGCACAGCTTTGAGCTGTTGTCGAAGAGCCTGCGTCCGCTGCCGGAAAAGTTCCACGGCTTGGCCGACAAAGAGCTGCGTTATCGTCAGCGCTACGTTGACCTTATTGCAAACCCTGAGGTCAAGGGCACGTTTGTTAAGCGCAGCCAGATTGTTTCCGCAATCCGTCGCTACATGGACGGCCAGGACTTCTTTGAGGTGGAAACGCCGTTTCTGCATTCCATTATGGGCGGCGCGAACGCCAAACCCTTTGTGACGCATTTCAACGCGCTTGACCGCGATTATTTCTTGCGTATTGCCACCGAGCTGCCGCTGAAGCGCCTGCTGGTGGGCGGCTTTGAGCGCGTGTACGAGATTGGACGTCAGTTCCGCAACGAGGGCATGGACCCCTTCCATAACCCCGAGTTCACCACAATGGAGGCCTATCAGGCGTTTACCGACCTTTCGGGCATGATGAAGCTTACGCAAGGCGCCATTCAGGCTGCTGCGCAGGCGGCGTGCGGCACCACGACCGTTGAGTACCAGGGCAACACCATTGAGCTGGGCGGCGATTGGCGCGTGGCAACCATGTCCGAGCTGGCAAGCGAAGGCGCGGGCGAGGAAGTTTCCTTCGCGCGCACGCACAAAGAGCTGGCGGAAATCCTTGAGCGCAATGGCGGTCATGCCGATACCGCGTGGGGCAAGGGCAAGCTTATCTCCGAGATTTTCGAGGCCGTTGCTGAAGAGA
>CAKUDT010000422.1 GCA_934645125.1 uncultured Eggerthellaceae bacterium | reverse complement strand
TATGAAATCTTGAGCTGGGCGGCGCAAGATCCCAACCGTTTCATTGTTGAGGATGACTACGATTGCGAGTTTCGGCTGGCAGGCAAGCCTATTTCGCCCCTGCAGCGTCTTGATGCGCAGGGCCAGGTCATTTACACGAACACGTTTACGAAAAGCCTGGGCGGCGCGTTTCGCATTGGATCTATGGTTCTTCCGTTGCGTCTTGCCCAGCGCTTCGAGCGCGATTTGGGATTCTATTCGTGTTCGGTGAGTGCGGTTGACCAGCTTGCTTTGGCGCGTTTCATTGAGTCGGGTGCATACGAGCGTCATGTGAATCGTTTGCGCACGCAGTATCGTGCGCTTCGGGATGCATTGGTTGGCGAGTTGAATGCTTCGGCGCTGGCATCACGTATCAGCATTGCGTCGCAGGATTCGGGTATTCATTTCCTGCTGGGCGTTGCAAGCGATTGCTCGGGAGAGGAACTTGCGGCGCGCGCCGCGCGTGAAGGGGTTGCTATCCAGGCGTTGCAAAGCTTCTACCAGGGGAATGCCCCTGAAGAGCAAGGGGTGCGTTGGTTGGTTGCGGGCTATTCAAGCCTGGATACAAGTCAGGTTGCGCCGTGTGTCCGCGCTCTTGAGCGCGCCTGGGCATAAATCGCCGGCGAGCATCCCATTTGTTGTCAAATTACCCCACCTTTTGTCAACAAAGGGGGCCTGTTGTTGTCAAAACGACCTAAAACTCGGGCAAATCGACGATAATCGGTGGTCAGTTTTCGCCTCTATGATTCACTAATTTTTAGTATCGCCTGCGACCTGGGGAAACGTAAACCTATTGTTCGCAATGTTTCTGCTGGTTGATGTAAGCGGCTCGAATCGCTCACGCAAACCACCGATTATCGTCGATTTGCGTGAGTTTGCCCCCTGATTTCCAACAAGAGAGGTGCGTGGGCGGCATTCAGCAGGGTGAAACAATGGGCATCTTATGCGGCCTTGCCGCGTCCACCGCTCCCAAAGCCGCGCGCGCTACGGACGGGCCTGCCGCGTTGGTTGCTGCGACACGCATCCTAAACCCGAAGCCGCGCGTCACGGACGATGCGTGCGACTTTGGGAGATTTCTGCTCACGTCGCACGAAGCTACGTGCCTTGTGCTGCCTTGCGCGCTCACCGTTCCAAAGTCGCGCGCCTCGTGCGTTTTTAGGGTGGCTTTTCGGCTTCTAGTATCCCATAAGGCAGTTGAAGTTGATTTCGCCTTCTGCATTGACGCCTTTGACGTGCGTTCCCAGTTCATCTTCCAACGTGAAGATATTCACTGGATGACCAGGCAGAATCTCCTTGCGGTAATCGATTTGCAGCGTGCGTACCGGCCTGTCCTGCGTAGGTGAGACAGCATTTTGCGCGTAATCGATGTAGCGCGCATTGTTCACGTGTAGGTTGAAATCGATGTCGGAGAACTGCGGCACAATAACAGCGGTGGGCTGCTCGCCTGCTTCGAAATCCTTGATCTTTCGCAGCTTGCCCGAAAACATGCGGTCGGGAAGAAAATCAGTCGGGCCGTCGTA
>CAKUDT010000421.1 GCA_934645125.1 uncultured Eggerthellaceae bacterium | reverse complement strand
TATAGCGCTTGACGCCGGGGTCCTTGCAGTCGGTGAACGGCGAAACCTGACTTTTTGTCTTCGCGTTCATCGCCTTTGCCGCGGCCCGGCAGAATTCCAGGCGCGTAATTCTCGCGTCCGGGTCATGCGTTCCCGAGATCAGGCCGCTGGATTTTGCTTTGTCCATGTAGCCGCTCGCCCAGTGGCTGCCAGTCGGCTTCTGCTCGGAAAAACCGGTGGAGAGCATGAGCAGCTTCATCGCCTGTCCCCAAGTGAGCTTGCCCTCCGGCTGGAAGGTCGTTTTCGTCATGCCGCTGATGATCCTGGCCTCGCTCAGTTCCATTACATATTTGCTGTACCATGCGTTCGCGGGAACATCGATAAAGCCGTTTGCCTCCGTGAGTGTCACGGAAACGGTCTGCGACGCGGGTGCAAACGCGTTGTTGACGAGCTCCAGGGTGTAGCTGCCGGGTTTGCCCATCGCGGTGGACGCGGCAGTGGAATATTCCGCTTTGATCGTCACGCTGCCGGATACTGTGCGGTCGAGGTAATTGCTGGAGATCATCGTCCGGCTGCCGCCCTGCGGGGTCACATAGACGGAGATGGACTTTTGATACTGTTCATCGGCAAAGCTGATCTTGATCGGTTCCCCGAGCGGCACAGACGCTGCTGTTTGCAGCACGGGCGCGGCGTTTTTCATCGTCACGCTCAGATCCTTGTTGGCATACTGTCCAGCGGAGAACAGGAAGCTGTAGGAACCCGCTTCCGGGAACAGGGATTTGTCAAACGTGATGGTCTTGCCGGAAATGGAATATTTGGAGGCTGCCAGCGTCTGATAGCCGCTGGCCTTGGGGGCTTTCAGCCTGACAGACTGCAAAGATTTCGTCCAGCCGCTCCACTGCGCGTCGGTCACATCCTTGGCCGCTGTAAATTGAAGCGCCGCGCCGGTCATGGCGGTGTAGACCGTCTGGAACGCGGGCGCAGACTGCGGGTATTGATAGCTCTGCACGCCCGCGTCGTCCCAGCCCTCTTTGACGGCGGCTGCGTAGACCGTGACCGGCTGGGAATCGAGATTTTGGCCGGTGATATCCAGCGTAACGGGGCCAGTATAGCGAATTTGTGGCGCGCCGTCGAAGCTGTAATAGATACTCGCGCCGGGCGTTTCGGTTTTGAAGGTGATCGTCAACTGGTTCCCATTGCGCTGGAAGGTCGCCTCCGGCGCGGTGACCGTGCCCTTGGACGCGATCAACGGCGCTTTTGCCATATCCAGCCGCAGATTGTAGATCCATTTGAAATTGTCGTAGGCCGTGCGGTGCGCCGTCATCAGGTCGGCCTCCGTCATCGGAAGGCTCAGGCGCAGCGCGTACTCATCGGTCAGCGCGTTTTTGAGACAGCCCGCAACCGTGCCGCCGTTCTTTTTGATGTAGGACGCAATGCCCGGTTCTGTGGACGCGGTCAGTGTGTCGCTCGTCGTTCTTCCGGAAAAGGATTCCGTCATCAGAACGACCGTCGTTTCCGTGCCGCCGTCAAAGACCTTGCGCTTTGCATCGTAATACGGGTCTTTG
>CAKUDT010000420.1 GCA_934645125.1 uncultured Eggerthellaceae bacterium | reverse complement strand
CGGCTACCATGCTGCCGGCGTTGCCCGTTGACCTGACGCCTTCTTTTACGCGGCTGGTGCGGCAGTATCCCTATTTCGCGCATGACGAGGTGAAGGGTTGTTACGAGACGCTTACCTGGGATGATGCTCTGTTCGAACGGGTGGTGATGCCGCTGTGCGCCGAAACGGTTTCGTTTCTGGAAGATGAAGACGTGCATACCTATGCGCGTTGCTTTGTTGATGCGCTGCTGGCAACGGGAAATTCCGATCGTGCGTGTTCGGCTGCTCTTGCTCTGCTGACCCGGGTTGAACAAAAACGAGTTGCCACTGAGCAGGCGCTTTCTTGGGCGCTTTCGGCTCCTGATGCATTTGAGCGCATGGTGGAAAAGCTCGCCTGCGCCTGTCCTGCCAATGACGGAACGCTGGCGGCGGCGGCACTGTTTGCGCGCGCTGCGGGGAAGGAAGCGCCCGATGCCGCGCCCGATGTCGATTGTCTGTGGGCAAGCTGCGCGAATGAACAGCTTTCACTCGAGGCGCGCTGCCTGTATGCCGCGCTTGCCTTGCGCACCCAGGTTGATTCGCCTGATGGGGTTGCGGGGGTGACGGATGAGGCAGATGCAATAAAAGCGATGTCGAGCTATTTGCTTGCCCAAGCGAAAGCGGACAGATTGCTTGCATCGTGGCAGGTCCAGTTTCTCTTTTTCGCGTATGCGCTGGCGTTCTCGCAGGCACCCGATGAAGTAAGCTTCGGGGAGTTTGTTGATGCGGCTATCGAAGGGAAGAGCGCTCTCTTCAAGGGAGAAGGCGGCGCGCCCACCGCCGCACGCACGGGGGAAGCTACGCCTACTGCACACGAAGGTGCAGGTGAAGG
Organism: uncultured Eggerthellaceae bacterium; assembly: GCA_934645125.1. Taxonomy (GTDB): domain Bacteria; phylum Actinomycetota; class Coriobacteriia; order Coriobacteriales; family Eggerthellaceae; genus CAKUOV01. The sequence continues at coordinate 707 of CAKUDT010000420.1, read as the reverse complement.
CGCGGATGAAGGCGTTGCCGGTGAAGGTGCGACCGTTGCGACCGCCCCCGCTGCCGCACTGCGCATGTTGCAAGAAGCAATTCGGCGGTTCGCCGAGCATCCGACACCTGCTCCTTCGGTGGAAGCACCGCTTGCGCATCAAAGCCTTTTGGCGGCGGTTATCGCTTCTTGCTGGTGTGCTCAAGATGCAGCTTATGCCTTCGACGATTCACTCAAGCAGGAGATTGCCGATGCGCTGACCGCCGCGCTGGCTCTTCCCAGCGTGGCTCTTCCCCAAAAGTTGCATAGGAATATTACGCATGCGCTGAGCTGCTTGCAGAAGCCGGCCGCGCAGGAAAAGCCTCAGAACAGGGAATCTACCTGGGATTACCATGTCGTCCCCATTCCGCATTTGCGTGTGAACTTGTGGGGCTGCTTCTCGGCGAATATCGGTTCGCGCACGCTTGACGCACGCAGCTTCAAACGCAAGAAATCCATTGTTTTGCTGGCGATTCTTGCCTCGGAAAAGGGGCGCGGTTTTAATCGCGATTACCTGGTTGAGCTGTTGTGGCCCGAAAGCCCCCTGAGCTGTGCGCGCCGCAATTTCCATGCCGTTTGGAGCGATTTGCGCCAAGGTTTGCGCTTGGACGACGGCAGCTGTCCGTACCTTATTCGCTCGGGCGGCTCGTACCAGCTTGATAGCGCGCTTGTTGATTGCGATGCCCAGG
>CAKUDT010000419.1 GCA_934645125.1 uncultured Eggerthellaceae bacterium | reverse complement strand
GCAACAGCGTTCAACTGATGCTCACGAAGCTGTATCTCCGGATTCATACCGGAGAATGTAATATGCTGTCCGTTGTACTCGCGCGGACGTGTGGAGTTGAAAAGCTCGTTGTACTTCTGAACCAGATCGTGCCGCCGCGTCGGGTTTTTCCATATCCATTCCTGGAAAGCGTCCTTGATGGCCTGCTGCTTCTGCTGGGCAAGCGTGGTCTCCTTGGAGTTGAGCACGCGCTTTTCTCTGCCGTCCGCATCCTCAATGGTGTCGTAAATGCGCACGTCGCGCAGATTCAGCGTGTCCTCCAGAATCTTGTAGGCATTGGCGCGTTCCGTGCCGTAGGTCATGTTGGCGTTAATGTCGCTGCGGCCTACGACGCTCTTGCCGGTGATATTCCATTCTGCGCTGAAATCTGAGTAGTTGACATCAATGCTCCGGCGCACATAGAACGCAGGCTCCAACAGCTCGAACATGAATTGCCTGATATACGCTTTATCGATCCACGTTGCGCCGAGGCGCACTTCAATTTCCGAAGCGTCCAAATCCTTGGGCTGCGCCTGCCGCAGCGCTTCTACATTGGGTAAATAGCCGGGACTGTCCTTTGCGGCCGCCTCTGCCTCTCGCAGCTTCTGACGCACATCGCCGGAGAGATATTCATCTGCCGTCTGCCATTCTCCGCGCACAGGGTCGAGGAAGATAACGCCGTTCAGTTCGTCGATCAGTTCCTCCTGACTTTTTCCGGAGAGCTGCGCCATATAGTTCATGTCCACGCGGGCTTTTTCTGAGATAGACAACGCCAGCGCTTCCGATGCTGTATCCACGGATGTGATGGACTCGTGAGGTCGAATCGTGCGCTTTGTGAAAATGTCCGCTTTGCGCTTGAGGTTATTTTCTTCATCCAGTATTTCCAGAGAGCAGAGCAGGAAGTATGAGCTGTCGTCCAAAAAAGCAAGACTGTTGGCGCGGGCATTGATAAGCCCGTATTTTTCCGTGAAGGAATCGTAGAGTGTATCAAGCTCTTGCTGCGTTTGCCGGATGGTTTCATCCGAAATAAAGCCATCCAACTGTTGACCGATGAGCTTCTGTACACAGTCCCGGAGCTGCACCATGCCCTTAACGCGCTCCTTCGCCGTCGCGTTCAATTCAGGCTTGACCATGACGCTGTTCTTGCGGTAATACACCTCACCGTCTACAACGGTATAGGTGTAATTTTTTACATTGGGGTCTGCGGGAATGGACGTATCTATCTTCTCATTCTCACCGAGGTCTGGCAGCTCTGCCTCCTGATATTTACCACCGATTTTCTGCACTGCTTCATGGAGCAGCGTTCCCAAATCTGCACCTTCTATGGGGTTGACGGTATAATCCTGCTTGCCGTACTGCGTGCTCTCCGAAGATGGGGTTCCGAGCACCATTTCCGGATGCTCTGCGAAGTAGCTGTTGATGGCAAAGCCGTTTTCAGACTGGCCGAGGTGAATCCAGTCCTCGTCGATCTCAATGGGACGGTCACGCTTTTGGAGAAAGAGAATGTCCGAAACCACATCCGTACCGGCGTTGGCGCGGA
>CAKUDT010000418.1 GCA_934645125.1 uncultured Eggerthellaceae bacterium | reverse complement strand
ACGCCACGTAAATCTGCAAGAACAGCGGCGTGCCACGAACGATGTTCACGTACAGGCTGCCAATGCCGCGCAGCACGCGCAGCTTCGACATGCGCATGAGCGCAAGCAGCAGGCCCAGCGGGATAGCGCAGGGGAAGGCGCACAGCACAATACCAAGCGCCATAAGGAAGCCGTTGAACACCACGGGGATGGAGCGGACCATGAGGGCGGGGTTCAAGAAGAGTTTCAGGAATTTATTGTCGCACCAGGACTTGTACCAGCTGGAAGACTCAATGGCCTCTGCCAGCTGCTCGGGCAGCGTCATTTCCGTTACGTTGATTGCGGGGATGTCGGTCAGCTCATGCTCGATGCCCGTCGACGTGTACGTGCCCGTTATCTGCTGGACGCCGCCCGCAGCGGGGAAAATTACATCGTAGACTTCCAAACGGTAGTAGTCGCCTTCGTAGCCTGTGGTGTCAAACGTTGCAGTGATAGTCTGTCCCTCGGAGCTGAACTGGGCTTTCTTCAAAATAGCAACGCGCTCGGAGCCGCTATCTTTCAGCAGCGTCACACGCGCGTCGTCCACGCCGAACGTCGTTCCCTTAGGAAACGTCAGCGTGACCTGGGTCAACGTTTCACCTGCATCGGCCTGGCCTTCCCAGGTGATACGCGTTGTCTTGTTGCCCATGATTTCGGCGCCCGAGTCGCTGTTCGTCTTCGCCGTGGTTTTCACGGTTTCCAAGGCATGCGCTTGCAGCGGCAGCGCCATCAGGCATGCAAAGGCAACCAGTACGGCAAGAGCCGCGAGCACCACTCGAGTGCTTCTCGATTGTTGCGGTACTGCAATGTGATGATTCATAGGGATGTTCCTTTTTTCTTTACTACGCTTTACTACGCTTCCGCGTTCTTGCTTGTTTTACGTTTGGGCTGGTAGGGAATTCGTACAACGTGCGGCCGAGTTAGCCAGCTTTGCAGCGGCTCATCCGAATCTGCTCCGCCAAGTGCCGCATCTCCCATCGCATGGGCGCGGGCCCGCTCAACCACAGAGGTCCGCACAACCACAAGGGTCCGCACAACCGCCTAAACGCAAAATATCCGGCGAAAAGCACAGTGCTTCCCGCCGGAACTTTCTTGCTACTTCAAAAAGATTAGAGCCACTTGCTGCTCAGAGCGTCCAGCGTGCCATCGGCCTCAAGCTCGGCAAGCGCCTTGTTGATAGCGGCCAACAGCTCAGGGTTGCTCTTGGAAACAGCAGCGCCGTACTCTTCGCCCGTGGCATAGGTGCCCACAATGGCGGCGTCGGTGTAAGAAGTGTTCACCATGGTGGCAACAACAGCGGCGTTCGTGCAAACGGCATCAACCTTGCCAGAAGCCATTGCGGCGAAGCAGTCGTTGGAGTTCGTGAAGGACACAACTTCGGCATCGGGGTAGTTCTCGCGAATGTAGGACTCGCCCGTGGTACCGCTCTGCACAGCAACCTTCACGCCTGCAGCCTTCAAGGCATCAGCGCTGGTGTACGCGCCGTCCTTCATGGTTGCAATGGACAGATCGTCGGTGAAGTACGAGGTGGAGAAGTCAACGA
>CAKUDT010000417.1 GCA_934645125.1 uncultured Eggerthellaceae bacterium | reverse complement strand
GAATTTCCCGTTGCCAGCAGCGCATCAACAAAGCAACGCGCATAGGTATGCACGTCTTCATCTTCCAGAAACGAAATCGTCTCGGCGCACAGCGGCATCACTACCCGTTCGAACAGCGCATCATCGCAGGTAAGCGTCTCGTAACAACCCTTCGCATCGTCATACGCGAAATAGGGATACTGCCGCACCAGCCGCGCAAGAGAAGGCGTCAGGTCAACGGGCAGCGCCGGCAGCATGGTAGCCGGCAGCGAACCTGCCCCGAAAAGAAGCAACCCCGCCAGCACGTCTTCTACGGGAAGCTCGTCAAGAGCGAACCCGCGAACCAAAAGAAACGCACCCTGGTCTTCTCCCCAGTTTATTGCGGGAATACGCGCAATAAACCCGCTCTGGACGCAGCTGTCTTCTTGAACCGCGTGCGCCGATTCCTTCGCGTACGTGCTTGCAAGATCCTGCTCGGAGCTCTGCACGAGCAGCGCCTTACTGCTTGCAACGGCATTCCAAGCGCCGCCTTTCGCGAAGCTTTCCGCGCACACGGGCGTGGAACAGGCAAGGACTTCGCAGCCAGCAACAAGCAAATTACTTGCACATTCCGCGAACGCTTTTGCCTGCGCGGGGCTCAACGACGGAACGTCATCGAATATCACCAGCGCAGCTTCGGAATCGCGTTGGTGGATAAGCTGGTCAAGCGTGCCTTCGTTGAGCGCGCGCAAGAAACGCAAATCCTGGCAGTCCAGCCAAAACACGTGCCAAAAGGAAAAGACCAGGGAGGCGTATTGGGCAGCAAGCATCGACTTGCCGAAGCCTGTTGGTGCCACCAGCAGACGTGCGTCGGTGCGAGCGGAAAGCAGCTTGGCAACCAAAAAGCGGCGCGATTTCATTCCGCAGTCCTCTAACGCGGACGGAACAGCGCCTCGGCACGCTGCGTTGTTGATATAAGTTTCCATGAAAATCCTCCTTTTTGCGGGGTCGTCTGGTAGCACGGACAATACCCACGCGCAAGAGGGGAAACAATAAAATGGGTGTTGATCAACACCTGAGCGGCTGTTGCTCAACACCTTTTCGGTTGAATTTTTTTGGATAGATGGCGAAATGCGATGAAAAACCGCACGCTGCAAACAAACGTTTTCAGCATCCCGGCAAACGCCGGCGGGCAAAAAAATCGGACAAGGGACCAAACGCCGCTTGCCCGAATCCAAGGGAACTCAGCTTTACGCTAAAACAAGATACGCCACTAAAACGGCAACGCCTACAACCGCCGCAGCGATAATGATTTTCTGCAAAAGCGGCATAGGCTCGCTCAACAGATCTTCGGCAGTTTGCTCATGCTCGCTATTGCGCTGTTTCTTCTGGCGCTTGGCCGCACTTGTTGCCGCTGTCTTCCCTGCCGCTACATCCGACACATCGCGCGGCACACCGGCAGATGTTCCTGCAGCAGCGCGCGTATCGGCATCCACCTTGCCTCCCGCGACAAACGCATCAAAGTCATCCTCTGCGGCTGCGTCATAAAAAGCAGCCACTTCATCTGCGATTTCTTTTGCATCTTCGTAAGTTTCCGCAGCAACGGA
>CAKUDT010000416.1 GCA_934645125.1 uncultured Eggerthellaceae bacterium | reverse complement strand
GTGGTGTGAAGAGCACAAGGATATTTTAAAGGAGCATTTTCTTCACGGTACCGGGACTACTGCCCGGATGATTACCGATCGTACCGGCCTGCCGGTGCGGGGATATAACAGCGGCCCGTTAGGCGGCGACCTGCAGATCGGCGCCAAAATTGTGGAGGGGAAAATTGATTTCGTCATCTTTTTTTCGGATCCGCTGACAGCCCAGCCCCATGACCCGGACGTAAAAGCGCTTTTAAGAATCGCGCAGGTTTATGATATTCCCATTGCCAACAACAAAGCAACAGCAGATTTTTTGATTACGTCTGCGCTGATGAAAACGGAATATAATCATGAGGTGGTCGATTTCAAAAGTGCGGTGGCGCAGCGGGCACAGACGCTGTAATGCTTTTGGAAAAGAAGCTTTCTAAGTGAAAACCGGGCCTTTCGCCGATGGCGAAGAGTCCGGTTTTTTGATAGGGGAAAAAGTGGACAATTTTCAAATTTTACAGCAAAAAGCGAGAAAAAGATTGTCCCGCTGCAGGCAGTAGGGTATAATAAAACCGTATGGATCTTGGAAAAGGGGGCAGCACATGAACCTGCAGCATTTAAAATACGCAGTAGAGGTAGAAAAGACCGGTTCCATTACCCAGGCTGCTGAAAATCTTTACATGGGGCAGCCTAATTTGAGCAAAGCGATCAAAGAGCTGGAGGGAACGTTAGGCGTTGTCATCTTCAAACGCACCGCCAAAGGCGTGCTGCCCACTGCGCAGGGAAAGGAATTTTTGCGCTATGCCAAGAGCATTCTGGATCAGGTAGAGCGGATGGAAGATCTTTACCGTTCCGGCGGAGAGGGGCGGCTGCATTTTTCTGCGGCAGTGCCTCGCGCCAGCTATATCACGCATGCGTTTGCCCGGTTTCTCGGCGAATTGGATCAGTCCCAGCAGCTGGACATCAATTTCAAAGAAACCAACGCTACCGACGCCATTCACAGTGTAGCTGAGCGGGAAAGTAAATTGGGGATTATCCGCTATCAAAGGATCCATGAAAGCTATTTTCAAAAATTACTGGAAGATAGATCCATTCATTGCTGTTCTCTGTGGGAGTTTACCTATCAGGTGCTGTTTTCCAAAAATCATCCGTTGGCAAAAGCCGAGTCGTTCACGCCGGACGATCTGCAAAATTATGTGGAGATCCTCCATGGCGATGTAACGGTTCCCAGCCTTTCGGTGATGGGCCGGGCGCGGCCGCAGGAGGATCAGCACGCCAAAAAGAAAATCCGGATTTACGAACGGGGCAGCCAGTTCGATTTGCTGTGCCAGGTACCGGATACTTTTATGTGGGTGTCGCCCATGCCGCAGGAAGTGCTGGATCGGCACGGCTTAGTGCAGCGAAGGTGCGATGTCGTTGACCTGCGTATGTGCGATGTTTTGATTTATCCGGAAGGATATCGCTTGAGTGAGCTGGATGAAGCATTTGTCCGGCAGGTAGAGCAGGAGCGGGATGAAATCGTCCAAAGGAGGGAAAAGGAATAAGGTTATTCCTTTTTTATATTTGCATTTGAGAAAAAATTTATTATGATAGAAATATGGGCCGGCCCCTTGGCC
>CAKUDT010000415.1 GCA_934645125.1 uncultured Eggerthellaceae bacterium | reverse complement strand
GCTTCTGCTCCGCTCGCTTGCTCGAATTGCATCGGCAGAGGTTGTGTGAGGCATGGCCGGAAGTGAACTTCTGCTCCGCTCGCTTGCGCGAATTGCATCGGCAAAAGCATACAATGCTTTTCAGCAGAATGAAGCAATGTGGCGATGCGATTCGAAAGCTCGCAGTTACACTTCATATCCGTAAGCACGATTGCCGGCTCTGTGTGCAACGAATAGCAATGAAATGATCGTTTTCCGGTGCGAACCCCTCCGGCATTTTAAAGGGATTTCATGTTCGCACCTTCCCGGCGGGGACAGACCTCCCGCCGCTATTTCCTATTTATTGTTTATTGTTTACCCTGCTTGCCCATTTGGCCTTGGCCTTATAGGCGTTCCTCGCGTTGGATACGCTTCGATATCCTGTTCCCTGTGCATCGTCAATGATTGTGTCGGTCGTTTTATTCATGATTACATATCGTGGGTTGTTCAGTGTGGTCAACTTCATGCTGAAGCGTATGACAATATTCGGCTCATCTTCGGATACAATATTGTCTCGCGGCCGCCTTGCAGCTTTACGCTGCCGTCTCTCGGGCGGAGGTTCCTGCCCGGCGTTCGCTTCCTCTTCCTGTACATTGGGTTTTTGTGCCAATGCAAGAATATTCTTGGCCGCATTGATGTCTCGATCATGACATGCACTGCATTTCGGACACGTCCAATTGCGGATGGCACAGTCCTTGATCGCCGGGTTGATGAAACCGCAGCAGCTGCACAGCTGACTTGTAGGTTCAAACATGCCCACGGCTTTCAGCTTTACCTGGCTGCGTGCCGCCTTGTACTTGAGCTTTGCGATAAAGTCGCTCATGGCCGCATCGCTCAGCGCATAGGCCATTTTATGATTTCGCATCATGTTTTTGACCTTCAGCGTTTCCACGGCGATCATACTTGAGCGCCGCACAATTTCGGCCGTTTTCTGGTGATAATAGCTGTCGCGCTGCCGCGCAATTTTTCGTTCCAGCCGCGCATGGTTGGCCTTGATCTTCAGATAGCTGTTGCTTGGCGCCGCAAGGGGCGTGGGCGGCTGATCGGGATTTTGCCGGTTTTCATTTCTTATTTCGCGGTTATAATCCCGAAATGCAGAATTGGCAGGACCCCACCGGCGGGACAATTTGCGGCTCATCTTTTTGAGCGTTTTTTTCTTTCTGAGCTTGAAATGCATGTTTTCGCACCGCGTTCCGTCGTTTAGGATGGCGATGTCTTTGATACCGACGTCAAGCCCGATGGGCTCGGTCTCCTCGCAAACGACCGTTTCGCGGTAGATATCTCTGCATTTATTACCTTCAACGAAGGTAATAGACGCATAATAGTCGCCGCAGCTGTCTTTGGATATGCGAAGCGTAAGAGCGCAGGTGATCTCGCCGGCGGCGATGGCCTGCACGTAGGTGTGCACGCCATTCTCGCCAAAGAATGTCTTGCGGTTGAAACCGCGTGCCTTCACCTTGCCCTTTATCTTTGGGATCTGAAGCCACGCAACTTTGGGATTATCCTCGGAGGGCTGCAGGCAGCCAGGCATTATTTGAACCGTGAAGCTGCGCCTAGGATGCTGGG
>CAKUDT010000414.1 GCA_934645125.1 uncultured Eggerthellaceae bacterium | reverse complement strand
CGCGTGTTCTCACGCGCTCATCCTCCTTGATATCCCATTTAACCGACGAGCAATTGGCTCGCAGAAGGAGGCTCCAATGGCCGAAACCTCGCAGAAGCTGCGCATCATCCCCCTGGGAGGCGTAGACGAGTTTGGCAAAAACATCACCGTTGTGGAATACGGCGACGACATGCTGGTTGTGGACTGTGGGTCCATTTTCCCCAAGGAAGATATGCTGGGGGTAGATTTGGTCATCCCCGACGTAACCTACCTGATTAAAAACCGGGAACGGATTCGCGGCATGCTGCTGACCCACGGGCATGAGGACCATATCGGCGCAACACCCTATGTGCTGCGCCAGGTACCCATGCCTCTGTACGGCACCAAGCTGACCCTGGCGCTGGTAGACCTGAAGCTGAAGGAACACCGCATCGCCGGCGTGCAGCTCAATGTGATTAAGCCCCGGGACGTAATTCAGTTGGGCTGCTTCACCGTGCGTTTTCTGCACGTAAACCACTCCATTGCCGGAGCCGTAGCCCTGGCCATCACCTGTCCTGCGGGCACCGTGGTGTTCAGCGGCGACTTTAAGGTGGACTTCACCCCCATCGACGGCGAGGTAACCGACCTGGCCGGCTTTGCCGAGCTGGGCGCCAAGGGCGTGCTGGCCTTCCTGTGCGAATCCACCAACATTGAGCGCAAGGGCTACACCATGTCCGAAACCAAAATCGGGCAAACCTTCATCGACATGTTCCAGCAGGCCAAGGGCCGCTGCATCGTGGCCATGTTCGCCTCCAACATTCACCGCGTTCAAATGGTGGTGGACTCTGCCGCCATGTTTGGCCGCAAGGTGTGCTTTGTGGGCCGCAGCATGGTGAACGTAACCCGCGTGGCCATGAGTATCGGGGAATTGACCATTCCCGAGGAAAACCTGATTGACGTGGATGATTTGGACAACTACCCGGATGAGGAAATCCTGGTGGTAACCACCGGCAGCCAGGGCGAGGCCATGGCCGGCCTGACCCGCATGGCCTACGGCGAGCACCGCAAGCTGCAAATCCGCTCCACCGATATGGTGATTCTCTCCGCCCATCCCATTCCCGGCAACGAAAAGCCTGTGGCCCGCGTTATCAACCAGCTGTACCGCTGCGGGGCCAACGTGATTTACGGCCAGCTGGGCGAGGTACACGTTTCCGGCCACGCCTGCCAGGAGGAAATCAAGCTGCTGCACGTGCTGGTGAAGCCCAAGTACTTCATCCCCATTCATGGCGAATACGCCAAGCTGTGGCAGCATGCCGAGCTGGCGGACGCGCTGGGCACTCCCAGCGAAAACATCATTATTCCCGAAATCGGTCAGGTGATTGAAATGAGCCAGGACAGCCTGGCGATTGTGGGCGAGGTGCCCACCGGCGGCGTGCTGGTGGACGGCCTGGGCATCGGCGATGTGGGCAACGTGGTGCTGCGCGACCGCAAGCATCTGAGCCAGGACGGCCTGATTATTGTGGTTATGGCCATCGACCGGGATACCGGCGCGCTGGTCTCCGGCCCGGACATCATCAGCCGCGGCTTTGTCTATGTGCGTGAGAACGAGGACATCATCGAGTGCAGCCGCGAGCTGGCCC
>CAKUDT010000413.1 GCA_934645125.1 uncultured Eggerthellaceae bacterium | reverse complement strand
GAACCAGCAGATCCCGACTTTAATTGGCGAGTTTGCCAAATTACGACTGACGTGTACGGACATCCTGGGCATCTGAGACCCGCGGAGGATAAAGTTTTGCTGACATCCGAAATATAGAGAAGCAATTTACTGCTCGAGAAGCAAGCAAGGTCGGAGTTTCACTTTCTTTTCACATTTTTAATGAAAACGTGTTCTCTTTGGAGCGGGAAAAGATTCGCCTGTTCTCAAAGCGATCGCTTTTTCGAAATCCACGGAATAGAAACCGCAAATCTCACGGAATGAAAAGTCAAAATCTCACGGAATAGCTTGATGGCAACGACTTCCCTCAACGGGGAAGTTGGTCTGCGCTTTCGTTGAGAGGGTGAAAATTGGGAATAGTATTCCCAATTTTCACCGCTTTTTTAGCGCTTCATGTTAAAGACCTGCAATATCTGCAAGTTTTTAACATGGATAGCTTTGTACAACATTGCGCGAGCAAACGAAAACGTTTCTCTGCTCACAAGCGTCTTGAATGCGAAACACAATTCGTTCTAAATCGCCCAAACAGGAATGGCCTGAATGTCTTTAGAAATAAAATAGGGCTCTTTCGTCTGGCAAACAACATGTCCAAAACCCAGCTCGTAGCCTGCAATGTCTTCCAAACAAGCGAAGTTTCTTACGGCATCGCTTCCCACAGTTGCCGCCATCTTCACCTCTACAGGGTGCAGGATATGCCCTTCCTGGATTACCAGATCTATCTCCCTTTTCTTGGAGTCGCGATAGAACCAAATATCCCGCAAGCTTGCGCCGGCGTTCATATAACTTTTCAGCACCTCCGATACCACGAAAGTCTCAAAGATATGTCCCGCCGCAGCACCGTTACGCAGCTGATCAGGAGTAATCCATCTTGTCAGATGACAAACAAGCCCCGTATCCAGGAAGAAAATCTTGGGCGTCTTGGTAAGCCTTTTGTCCACATTGGGAAAGAAAGGCTCCACAATTCGAACGATGTTAGACGCCTGCAGAACCGAAAGCCACGCTTTAATGGTCTTGTGGTCCACCCCAACAACGCCCCCAACATCTGAAGCGTTAAAAAGCTGGCCCGTCCTTGCAGCGCAGGCGACCATGAAGTTGTAAAACTTCGACTCGTCCTTTACGTTAATTAGGTCTCTCACGTCCCTCTCGAGATACGCGGAAACATAATCTGTATAGAAGAAATCCCAGTTCACATCCTTGTTTTGCAATTCGGGCATCGACCCTCTGTGGATGATTCCCCAGATATCTTCAGCAGATGCATTGCCTGCAGTTTTGACGAGACAAGGAATATAAGGCCCGGTCTTGTCACATGATGCAAGGAGCTCCCTTAAACTCAAAGGGGGCAGCTCGAGAATTCTTATTCTTCCTGCCAAAGACTCGCTTACGCCCTTCATAAGATGATACGTCTGCGAACCGGTAAGCACGATGCGACCTTTCTCATTGGATTGATCAACAATCCACTTTACCGAAGAGAACAGCTCGGGCACCCGCTGAACCTCGTCGATGATAAGCGGAAGCTCCTTCGACTCAAAGAAAAGCACGGAATCCTGCAAGGCCAGAGCCCTCTCTCGAGGATCGTCCATGG
>CAKUDT010000412.1 GCA_934645125.1 uncultured Eggerthellaceae bacterium | reverse complement strand
GATGGTTGAAGCTCTTGAAGCGGCAGTTGCTGTGAAGTCGGACGGCAGCCGGAAGGGAAGTGAACAGCGATGAACGGTTTTTTGGAATACGTGCCAGGCAGCAGCTTCCTGCATAACATGAACCCGGTAGCAAAATTGCTGGCGTCATTCGTTATCGTGATTGCGTGTTTTATCACGAGCAGCTTTATGGTGCTGGGCATTATTTTGGCGCTGGATGTTGCGTTGGCACTGTCGTGCGGCATGCTCAAACAGGCGCTCGGACTAGCACGTGCGGTGGCAATTTTCTCGCTTCTGCTGGCGGTCCTTGCGCTGCTGTTTACGCCTGAAGGCGATGTTCTGGTTGCGCTTCCCTGGGGTTATATTGGCACCGAGAGCGTGCTGAACGCCCTGCGCATTGTGCTGCGGTTGGTGGCGTGCGCAGTGCCGCTTTTCCTTACGTTTTATGTGACGAAGCTCACCGATATGGCAAATGCGCTGGTCAAAGTTGTGCATCTTCCGTATAAGTATGCGTTTACGTTTACAAGCACCGTGCATTTCATTCCCGTTTTCATGAACGACATGAACGGCATTATGGAGGCGCAAACCGCGCGCGGCGTGGAATTCGATGGCGGCCTTATGAAGCGCATTGGCCTGATGATGCCGCTGTGCGTGCCGCTTTTGGTGAGCTCGGTGCGCAAGACGAACAGCGCCGCCATTGCAGCGGAAGTGCGGGGTTTCAACCTGCGCACGCGCGCGAGCGGTTACAAGGAGTATCCGTTTTCTGCCGTTGATTTCGCGGCGCTTGCCGTGAGTGTTCTGCTGGTGGCTGCGGGCCTTGTGGTACCGCTGTAGAGAATGCGACAACCAAGACGGTGGTAAGCGGCGGGTGGCGTTGCGTCGTCCGCCGCTTTTGTATGAGGTAAAGCCAACCTTTTAGCCCCCTTCGCTTTCTTGATTCTTTGCCAACTTGGAGTACCATGGAATGAACATGCTGGGCGCTTTTGCGGTGTGGGTGCAAGAAAAAACTGCCACTTCGCTTAATTCCTATTGACATAATAGGAATTAAGGCGTACAACAGACTACGAAAAGTACGCACTGCCTAAAAGGAGAATATCATGGCAAAGATTTACACCTCTGCCGATCAGCTGATCGGCAGAACCCCTCTGTTGGAGCTCACCCATATTGAAGCCGCCGAAGAGCTGCCTGCGAAGATTCTGGCGAAGCTGGAATATTTCAACCCCGCTGGTAGCGTGAAGGACCGCATTGCCAAGGCGATGCTGGACAAGGCCGAAGCCGCTGGCAAGCTTAACCCCGATACCACCATCATCGAGCCTACCTCGGGAAACACGGGCATCGGACTTGCTTCCGTGGCCGCCGCGCGCGGGTATCGCATTATCATCGTTATGCCGGAAACCATGAGTGTTGAGCGTCGTCAGCTTATGAAAGCTTACGGTGCGGAACTTGTTTTGACCGAGGGCGCCAAGGGCATGAAGGGTGCCATCGCGCGCGCCGAAGAGCTGGCGCAGGAAATCCCGAATAGCTTTATCCCTGGTCAGTTTGTGAATCCCGCGAACCCCGAAGCGCATGAGCTTACGACTGGTCCCGAGATTTGGGAAGACACCGA
>CAKUDT010000411.1 GCA_934645125.1 uncultured Eggerthellaceae bacterium | reverse complement strand
GCTCGCAGGCTGGTTTTCCTATAAGCAGATATGTCGGTAAATCTAAAGAATTCTGGTGCTAAATCCTAAAGACGGGGACCACGGCTTGCTCCCTATGTAAAACCTACCATGTCGAAACCAGTCGCCCCCAAAGGGAAACTCCGCAGAGCAGCACTCGCGAAAAACGTTCATCATAAGCACCAATGCCAACGTGAACGCAACGCAAAACGCAACTCAAGCGAAGCAGGGGAGAAGGCCCCACCTTTTCAAAGTGCGCCAATAATTGTATGCTTCGTGTGCAGGATGTCAAGCGGCGCACCTTGTTTTGCCATCTTTTGTTGCTTTTTTGCAATAAATTGCTTGCATATTTCTTCAATGGCTCCTAAAATAGAGCGGTTTCTAATCACACATGCTTGCGCGACCTGCACCGCTAGTGGCCACCGGAAAAAGGCTGCGGACCCCAGGGGTGACCGCGAGCAGAGGACTAACGAATGGAGAAAGCTATGGCAAAGATCAGCATTGCCAGCCTGCTTGACGCGGGCGCGCACTTCGGTCATCAGACCCGCCGTTGGAACCCCAAGATGAAACCCTACATCTTCGGTCATCGCGGCGACATCTACATCATCGACCTCAAGAAGACCCTCATCGGCATGGACGAAGCTTACACCGCTGTGTCCAACATCGCTCGCAAGGGCGGCACCGTGTTGTTCGTGGGCACCAAGAAGCAAGCTCAGGAAGCAGTGACCGAGGCTGCAAATCGCTGCGGTCAGCCTTACGTGAACGCTCGTTGGCTGGGCGGCATGCTCACCAACTTCGCCACCATCCGCTCTCGCGTACAGCGCATGGAAGAGTTGGAAGCTATGCAGTCCGACGGTCGTATGGCTCTGCTGCCTAAGAAGGAGCAGGCTATTCTGGGCAAGGAGCTGGCTAAGCTGCAGATTAACCTCAACGGTATCCGCAACATGACGCGCGTTCCCGATGCCATCTTCATCATCGACACGAACCGCGAAGCTCTGGCCATCAACGAGGCAAAGCGTCTGCGCATCCCCGTTATCGGCACGCTTGACACGAACTGCGATCCCGATGAAGTTGCATACGGCATTCCCTGCAACGACGACGCTATCCGCTCTGTACGTCTGATGGCCGACTTCATTGCCGACGCTGTTCTGGCTGGTGGCGTTGCTCCTGTGACCGCCGCTGAAATGGCTCCGGAAGCTGCTGAAGAAGCTGCTGCCGAGGCTGCAGAGGCATCTGCTGCTGAATAACGCAGCATTTCACCTGCTATTGCACTGTAAAATTTCCCGGGCGGCGCGCTGTGTCGCCCTCTATTGAGAAAGGAATGAGCTATGGCTGATATCACCGCTTCTATGGTTAAAGAGCTTCGCCAGATGACCGACGCTGCCATGATGGAGTGCAAGAAGGCTTTGGTCGAAGCCGAAGGCGATATGGACAAGGCTGTTGACATTCTTCGCACTCGTGGTTTGGCTGCTGTTGCCAAGAAGGCTGGCCGTGCTACGAACGAAGGCGTTGTTTGGCCCGTTGTTGCCGCCGATGGCAAGTCCGCAATCGTCTTTGAGATGAACTGCGAGACCGACTTCGTTTCCGGCAACGCCAAGTACAAAGAG
>CAKUDT010000410.1 GCA_934645125.1 uncultured Eggerthellaceae bacterium | reverse complement strand
AAACTTGACAAAGAAATAGCCGCATGACCTGTGGCTTTAGTGGGAGGTCAGGGTGCTCAAACTGTCAAATTATGGAGAGAAAGCCGACAAGTCCCGCATGCTCGAACTCCTGGGCAAGCTTAACGCCCGCATCGCGGAGTTGAACGGCGGCTCCTTCGTCGTGGATGACTGGGAAACGTCGCGCGTCGAGGCGCTGTAGCCAGCGAACAAGCCAAACGTTGTCAAGGCGCGCGCTCCACTCGGAGTGCGCGCCATCCCCTTCTCGTCGTCGAATACTACGCAGCTCTGCCAGAATTCGCAGCGGGTGGCTTAAAACGGGATGATTCGGAGACCAACGTAAGCGCCAAAACCACCGCGTAGCCAAACAAGAAAGCTCCTGGAGGTGCTTGGAATCCTCCAGGAGTTTTCCTGTTTTCGCTCGGAATGCTCCGTTCATAGATACCAAAGTACCGGTGAAGGTGGGGCACGGCTCGGAGGCCGAGCGTAGAGCGAGTCTCGCCAATTGCTCCGCGGAAGTGCGCTATGCTGCCGCTATCGATTCGGGCATGGTGGGAATCGGGTGATAGAGGACGACCCCCATCAATTTTACGCCGTCCTGCACCCTCTGCCCCACAAATCGATAGGGCACGGAGTAGTAAACTCCGTCTTGCGTGCAGCACACGTGATAGTCTGCTGGAACGGTGACCACCGACCCCCAGCGTGCTATCTCGAAGGGGCGCTCAGGCAGCGGTTGCAGCGCTGCGTGTTCGGCCCCTTCGAATTTTTCCCACCTGGAGCCAGCCTTTTTCTGGAATGGCCGGTTATTCAAATCAAAGAGTTTTTCAATAATTGCTTCGTTGAGCTCATCGAATGTGAAGAATGTACGATTGCGCAGCATGTTGCGTATCTTATTGGCTGTCTTTCCAACGCTGCTCTCTACCGAACTTTTACCGCGTGGCTTGCTTACGGCATGAGGAATAACTGCGACATTGAAGTGCTCTGCAAAGTCGCGGTATGTTCGGTTCAGTACTATCTCTTGTGAGGTATGCGTGGTAACGCCTGTTTTAAGGTTATCGATAGTCAGAAGCCTGGGTACGCCACCAAAATAGACAAACGCATCGGCGCTAGCCTGGCACCAGTACTCAATTTCCATTTTAGGCATAGCTTCGACGTAAACCATCTGACTATATGGAAGACAAGCCACAAAGAGCCATGCCGTATAAACCTCCCCGGTAATATCATCGACTACCTCCATTGATTTGCCAGCCCAGTCGAATTCGCCAAGGTCGCCTGGTACATAGTGTCTGGTTATTGCAAGTTCATGGGAGTCGCAATACCTACGATAAAGCTCGCAAAAGCGGGAATACATATAGGCACGCTTACCACTGCGCGCAGCTAAGGCGGCATATTCCTCCCATAAAAGCGAGAGCGTCATGGTGCGATCCTTTTCCATTTCCGCAACGATTCCTTCATAGTCAATTGGCGCAAAAAGTGAGATCGAATCCCCAGGCTTACCCCTGATAAGCTCATAGGCTGCCTTCTCGCTGAGGCTGGCAACATCATCCCAGGTGACGCCTTTCTCTTTTGCGAGCTTAATGACATCCTGAACAGCAGCCCTGGAACAACCGCAGGCCTTTGCG
>CAKUDT010000409.1 GCA_934645125.1 uncultured Eggerthellaceae bacterium | reverse complement strand
GCACTGCCTCCTGCCGGGGTTTTAGGGGCGGAGCCCCTAAGCCTTGTGCCGCAGCACTTTTCCTGCAAACAAACGTAGCCCTGTGCACGGACACGCTCCCTCGTAGAGATTTTTTCGACAACCTGAAGCTCGCAGAAAAGCGAGCTTTTCGTTTTTCAAAAAACACTGGGCGGAGACGCTCTTGATTTTGGCTGCCGAAACCGGCAGGGTATACGTCGGCTTTGCATCCTTACGTTCGCTGCTGCCGGCGAACTTTTTTATAACCTTTTGGCAGGGCAAACCGTCTGAATAAAGGGAAAGCAAATTGAACAAAGGGAGGAGACCCGTCATGCTGAAACGAATAGCCGTTTTGCTGTGCGCAAGCCTGTGCCTGCTAGCCGGCGCCTGTGCGGAAGAAACCCTGACCGCTCTGCGCCAGGAAACAGCGGACGGATGGCATGAAACCTATACCACCACGCAGGGGCAAACCATTCAAATAGACACGCCCATTCTGGTACCGGACGAGGGGGAATGGGTGTCCGGCTATCAGGTGCAGAAAAGTCCGCCCATAGAAGGAGAACGCTTGGCAGGCTATCGGGTGCGAACGATTCTTGCAGACAGCGTGAGCCTGTCGCTGCCCTTGGACCAGCAGGAGGAGGAAAACCTGAGCAGGCAGCTGGGAGCGTTTCAGGGAAGCCGGCGATATGGCCGCGCTGTGCCGCAGCTCCGGGCATTGTCCTATCAGGAGGCTTGCCGGACGGCGGAAGGTATCGTGAACACTTTGTTTGATCGTACCCTGACGGACTATGTGCTGAGCTCCGGGGAAGTGGCCGACTGGGAAAACGGGCAAACCTACCTGCTGTGCTTTGTTCCCAAGCAGAATGGCCTGCCGGTAAACTGCGATAGCGTTACGTTGGATATTCGAAGCGCAAACTACTGGTATGCCCATGTCAGTTTTCACAGCTATCAGGAAACGGAGACCCATTTGGCGCTGGTTCCCTTTGCCCAGGTAAGGCAGGAAGTGCTTGCGGCAATCGAATCCGGCAAGGCTTACGAAAACCAGGGCCTTGGCGATTTGGGGCCGATGGAGGCCATTACCCAGGTGCAGCTGGAATATGCGTTGTTTTCTCAAAAGGGCAAGAAACTGCTTTTGCCCGTATGGACTGTGGATTTTGAAACGACAGGCCACGAAGAAACCGGTGAGAACGTAGGACGGCTTTCTTTTTCCGCCCAGACGGGAAAACAGCTGATTTGGAATGGAACCGGATATCGAATACCGTAACGGCGGTTGAGACGCAAAGACAACAACAAAAGCTGCAGTTCGGAGCCTCTATCCTTTGCTTCGCGGCCTTTTTCCAAGTGCAGCGATGCTCGCGGCCTTCTGCGGCCAAGATGCAGGAAAGCGGACTTGGAGCGCTGAAGATGATCTTTTGGTAGAGGTGAACAGCCCGGAATGTGCGGACAGTAAAAAATCCTATGTAGGAGTATTCCGTTTTAAGCGGAGTGGCGTAGCGACGGCGGCGCCGCTCCCGTTTTTGTTTGGATGCGCTCATGACTATAGAAGTCAATGTATCTGTCGATCGGTTCAGTCGTTTCATGGAGCGTCATTGGCTTGTGTCGGTAGATACACTCCCACATCAGGGAGGATTTTATC
>CAKUDT010000408.1 GCA_934645125.1 uncultured Eggerthellaceae bacterium | reverse complement strand
CAGTGAGACTTCCTTTTCTGACAACCGGAGCCCTGCGCGCTTTGCCGCCAGGCCGGCTGTTTTGACGACATGAAACGGGCTCTGATTCTTCAGAATCAGAGCCCGTTTTGATGAAATCAGGGAGAAGCGTCAGCCCTTCACCGCGCCCGCGGTAACGCCCGCGATGATGTATTTCTGACAGAACAGGTAGAACACCACAATGGGGATAATGCTCAGCAGAATCAGCGCCATCACCGCGCCCAGATCCACATGGCCGTAGCTGCCCTGCAAATACTGGATGTGAATGGGAATGGTGCGGTACTTGGTGCGGTCCAGCACCAGATAGGGCAGCAGATAGTCGTTCCATACCCACATGATTTCCAAAACACCCACGGAAATGATAATGGGCTTGAGCATGGGGAATACCACGCTGAAGTAGGTACGCACGGGGCCGCAGCCGTCAATGGCGGCCGCCTCCTCAATTTCCAGTGGGATGCCCTTCACAAAGCCCACAAACATGAACACCGCCAGACCCGCGCCAAAGCCCAGATAAATGACGGGAATGGTCCAGGGCGTATCCAGATGCAAATCCCGGGCGGTTTTCGCCAGGGTGAACATCACCATCTGGAAGGGCACCACCATGCTGAACACGCACAGGTAGTACACCACCTTGGAGAAGGGATCGTTCACACGGGAAACGTACCAGGCCGCCATGGAGCAGCACACCAGAATCAGTGCGGCGGAAAGCACGGTAATCAGCAGGCTGTAGCCGCCGCAGGCCAGGAAGGAGTATTCTCCCAGAAAAATGCCGTTTTCAAAGTTCTGCCAGCCCATAAAGGTGTCCGCATTGGGCAGGGCAAACACATTGGTATTGATGGCGGCGTTGCTTTTGAAGGCGTTGTACACCACCACGATAATTGGCATCATGTACACCAGGGAAATGACAACAAACAATAGCGAAAGGAAGTCTTTGAACCGACGGTCGCGCTTCATTATTGCTGCACCTCCTTGGAGTGGGTGGCGCGCATCTGAACGAGGGCAATGGCAGCCACCAGAATGAAGAACAGCACAGCCTTCGCCTGTCCTACGCCGCGAGACTTGGAGTTCAGGTAGAAGGTGTTGTAAATGTTCAGCGCCAGCATTTCCGTGGTTTTAATGGTGGTTCCGTTCTGGAACACAAAAGGCTGGCCGCCGTTCAAAACCAGGTTCTGGTCAAACAGCTTGAAGCCGTTGGTCAGGCTCAGGAAGGTGCAAATGGTGATGGAGGGCATTACCGTGGGAATGGTAATGCGGGTAAGGGTCTGCCAGCCGTTAGCGCCGTCAATGCGGGCGGCTTCCAGCATATCCTCCGGCACGGACTGAAGGCCAGCGATGTACACAATCATCATGTAGCCGATTTGCTGCCAGCTGATAACGGCAATCAGGCCCCAAAAGCCGTAATTGGTGTCCAGCACAATGGCCTTGGGCAGCAGCGTGGAAAAAATGATGGACCAGATATAGCCCAGCACAATGCCGCCAATCAGGTTGGGCATGAAGAACACGCTGCGGAACACGTTGGCGCCCCGAATCCCCCGGGTGAGAGCATAGGCCACCGCAAAGGCCAGCACATTGATGATGACCAGCGAAACCAGCGCCACCAGCGCCGTATACCAGAA
>CAKUDT010000407.1 GCA_934645125.1 uncultured Eggerthellaceae bacterium | reverse complement strand
GTCCACTCGCCGCCCTTTGCAGGATCGACGGGCATGCCCATTGCATCGGTGGCCTCAAGGCTGGACTCCGCAGAGCAGCCGGTTGCTGCCAGGCCCGCAACACCAGCCATAACAGCAGCGGAAGCGCCCAAGAAGCCACGACGGGAAATGTTATTCATACTCACTGTTAGTTCCCCCTTTCAGCCTTCTTACATCGCGCAGGTCGCGTAGAAACCGTAACGAGCAATGGCAACGCCAACTACCAGCACGGCGCACACGACAATCGCGAGCGTTTTCTTGTTGTTGAATTTAGCGCCAGCAAGCACCAGGATTGCAGAAGCAACCGGAGCAATGATCAGGCCTGCGATCTGCATGGCAGGGTTGAGACCCGCGCCAGAGAAAGCGGCGATTTCCAGCGCCAGACCAATGGCCAACACAACATCAACAGCAACCAGCGTGTACACAACCGGCTTTGCCGCGATATCGGCCGAACCAAGAGCGGCAACCAGGCCAAGGCCCAGTGCCAAAGCACCTGCGACAAACGAAAGAATCGTTGCAGGAGCGTTGCTCCATACTGCGTTGCCGTATACATCGATGTAGGCAGCGCCCATGAGCACAATGACAATCACCGCTGCGATTGCGCCGATAACGCGCAGAGCAAACGGGCTGTCCTTCTTCACGAACGTGATGATCATATCAATGAGAGCCAGAACGAAGAAGATTGCTGCGAACAGCACTTCCTTGACCATGCCGGAACCGAAGTTGACCGTGCCAGCGCCAATGGAAGCAAATGCGCGGGAAAGGCTCTGGACATGCGTAGCAGCTGCAATCATGCCAATGGCGAACAGAACTACGACAACCAGAGGAACGAGCCACGGACGCTCGCCCGTGCGCGTGCGCTGGAAGCAAGCTTCGAACACATAGGCGCCCGCTGCCAACCCTCCCAGCAACGTGAACAGAAATAAGGATTCAAGACCCATGTTTCCCCCTTTTCTCTTTGACGCCCGCTTCGTGCGAGTCGTCCCTTTTTGCGAAACGCGCCTCGCCCGCGCGATTCGCTTATTCAGCGCAGTTCGACCTTGCGGCGACAAGAACGACCTTTTACCGAATAATTGACATCAAGATATCAGCTGATTTCCCTCTTGTGCAGTTATAACAAAATTGCCGTGCAACAATCAATAGTGTCGCACGACAATTTTGAAGTGTAATTATTCTATTTTATAGATAATTATTATGCGTATTATGTATAGTTCGCTTATTTCACCTGTTCATCGCCTGGTTTTACATTGAAACCATCGCTGTAGGCACTGGGTACCACCAGCGTGCCATCGTTATCCTGCATGCCTTCGTACGTAAGATGCATCTTACGCAGCGAAAGCGCAATATCATCATGGCTGTACGTTTGCGCCACGTCATCAAGGATTGCCGAGAGATCCTTCTCTGCTTCCATAAGCGTGATACGCGCGCTCTTGCGGCACTCAGCCTGCGCCTCAAGCGACATAACGCCTTGCAGCTCCTTGGGAATGATTAGATCGCGCACTTCGACCGACACAATAGAAATGCCCCAATCCGACACTTTTTGCTCCACTGCTTCGCGAAGCTCCTGGTCAAGCTGATGACGACGCATAACCACGTTCTGAAGCGACGCGCGGCCGATGGCGTCA
>CAKUDT010000406.1 GCA_934645125.1 uncultured Eggerthellaceae bacterium | reverse complement strand
CGTTTGCGCAGGGTGGCTATGAGCTGCGCGAAGACGGCGTTTTAGTTGACACGTCGGGTAGCGATGAGCTGGCGTTTTCGTTGCGCAATCTGCTGTGCGCGGAATGTTTCGATCAGATGTTCACGGGTCTTGCTGCCGACCAAGTACGTGCGTGTTTTCTGGCGGCGGCAATGAGTCCGCGCTATCGTGCGGTGAGGATCGCTCGCTACCAGAGTGTGTTCGATGCGGACCGCGCGGCGCAGTTCAGTGCCACCACGTTTGCGTGCGACGAGCTCGCGTTTGTAGCGTTTCGAGGAACCGACGCGTCGCTTGTTGGATGGCGCGAGGATTTCAATTTGGCGCTTGAAAGCCCCGTTCCATCGCAGGTGCTGGGGCTTGCTTTTGCAACGGAGCAGCTTGAGCGGGAGGCGAAGCGGGCTTGTCGGGACGGGCGCGTGGCTGCGCGGGCTCAGGCGCCGGCGGCTCGGGATGAGCGGACGGGAAAGCGCGCGTTGCCATGGAGGGGATTTGTTTCACGTCTGGCCGCACGACGCGCTGCCGTGAATGATGCCTCCGTGCGGATGAGTGCGACAAGCTTGACGGATGCTGCCTCGGTGGCAGTGGACGGCGCGTTTTCGGCTTCGGCGGATGTTGCGGGTGCTTTTGCGGACGTCGCAAGCGGCGCGTGCGAAGATGCAGCTCCCGGCAGCGTTTCCGACGCTTCGCGCCGCGATTGCCTGCGTCGCCCCTTCTACCTGGGCGGACATTCCAAAGGCGGAAATATTGCGGAGTACGTGATGCTTTCCACCTCCGATGAGGCGCGCTCGCGCATTGCGGCGGCGTACAGGTTTGATGGCCCTGGCTTTATGGAGAGCGCGTTTGATGCGGTGGAGTTTAAGGCGGCGTCGTTGAAGCTTCACAAGCTGATGCCGCAAGATTCCATCATTGGGACGATTCTTTACTCCGAGGCGCCTTTCGAGGTCGTGCAAAGCTCTGAGCTGGGCTTTCGGCAGCACGATTTGTTCAGCTGGGAAGTTATTGATGATGCGTTCGTGCGTCGTGCGGGGCTTACCGCGGCTTCGCAGGTGTTCGACGCTGCCACGAATCGGTGGCTTCGCTCGTATTCTGAGCAGGAGAAGCGTGAGTTTGTGACGGCGTTGTTCGATTCCGCGGAAGCATCGGGGGCGCTGGACGTGAACATGCTGTTTGGCGGTGGTGTGCAATCGGTGCAGTATTTGCGCGCAGCGGCGGCACGTGCGGGGGAGCATGCGGATGTCCTGCGGCGCTTTGCTGCGGATTTGGCGGATGCGCTGGGTTCAAGCGCGGCGAACCATGCCGGCGATGCTTTGCGTGCGGCGCGCGAGCAGATGGCTGGGCAGATGGAGGGCGCATGGCAGGCGATTCGCGGTGCTTTCCCTGGTCAAAGCGATGCCGATGCCGGCGGGGCACTTACGGACGGCGGCGGAGAAGATGGTAGCTGTGCTGATGCAGCCGGAGTTGCAGGAGATGGTGCTGCTCCTGGCGCCGTTGTTGCCCCTGGCGATCAAGAATAAAATACACAATCCATCAGGTATTCTTTTTTTTGCTATAGTTGTCACTAACTATAGGAGAATGGGTGCGTGCAATGGTTCGTGATGAAAAGATTCTGATTCTTGGCGGTTTCTT
>CAKUDT010000405.1 GCA_934645125.1 uncultured Eggerthellaceae bacterium | reverse complement strand
GCCCAGGAAGATGCAGGCGATTCCTGTTTTGCGAATGTTCATAAAACCCCTCCTTTATTTTTAGTATAGCATAACCTTGGGCGATGCGGCGAGGGTGTATAAAAAACTTTACACAAGCCATACAAAGTGGGTAGGAGAGAGGGTTTCCCCGCCCCGGGAAAGGGGTATACAGGAAGGGGAGGAATTGCAGGAGGGATTTTGCGGAAGCGATCCTCGCGTTTTTCGCGCTGCTCGGCACGGTCGCCTTTGCGATCTCCGGCGCGATGATCGCGATCGAGAAGAATGTGGACCTATTCGGGGTGGCCTTTTTGGGGCTGACGACGGCGATGGGCGGCGGGATGTTGCGCGACCTGCTGCTCGGGAAAACGCCGCCCGCACTGTTTTTCGACGCGTTGCACACGGCGGCGGCCGTCGCGACGGCGCTCTTGGTGTTTACGCTGGCGCGTGTGCGGCGCGCAGCGTTCCTGCGGCACAAGGCGCTCGTCGACCGGGTGAACAACTGCATCGACGCGCTGGGCCTCGGGGCCTGCTCGGTGACGGGCGCGCGGCTTGCGATGGAGGCCGGCTTTTCCGCGCACACCTTTCTGGTCGTGAGCATGGGGATGCTCACGGCGGTGGGCGGCGGCATGCTGCGCGACCTGCTGCTTCGGGAAATTCCTGTCATCTTCCGGCGGCATATCTATGCGCTGGCCTCCATCCTGGGGGCGGGGGTATACCTCGCCCTGTGCCGCTGGGGCTGCGCCGAGGCGACGGCGGCGTTTGCCGGGGTCGCGGCGACCTTCCTGTTGCGCATGGCGGCGACGCACTTTGACTGGAACCTCCCCCGCGCCTTTCCGGACGGCGAAAAAGGGGATTGGCGAACACCGGATGATCCGGTATAATGGGAAAAAAGCCCTTTTTGCGAACGGAGGCAGGAAAGATGCAACAAATCGGATTTCTCGGGTGCGGCAACATGGGCGGCGCGATTCTGGAAGGTGCGCTGCAAAGCGGGCAGCTCGAGGCGGCACAGGTGATCGTCTTTGACATTTCGGCGGCGGCGATGCAGCGGATGGCTGCGCTCGGCGTGCGGCTGGCGGCGGATCGGGAAGAGCTCTGCCGGGCGGCGGACATGATTGTGGCGGCGGTCAAGCCGCAGTATGCCGAGGCGACGCTCGGCGGGATGCCGGACGCCTTTGCGGGCAAATGCCTGCTGTCCATCATGGCGGGGGTGACCTCCGGCCGCCTGCGCGAGATGACGGGCGGCGGGGCGCGCGTGCTGCGCTGCATGCCTAACACGCCGGCCATGGTGCTCGAGGGGGCCTTCGCCCTGTGCGCGGATTCGGATGCGACGGCCGAGGAAAAGGCGCTCGCCGAGCGCATCTTTGCGGCGCAGGGCATCGTCGAATGGATCCCGGAGCGGCTCATCGACGCGGTGTGCGGCCTGTCGGGCGGTGGTCCGGCCTATGCGGCGATGTTTGTAGAGGCGCTGGCCGACGGCGGCGTGATGGAGGGCCTGCCGCGGCAGACGGCCTATCGTCTGGCGGCGCAGACGCTCCTCGGCACGGCCAAGATGCTGCTCCAAAAGGGCATGCATCCGGGCGAGCTCTAGGACATGGTCACTTCGCCGGGCGGCACGACCATCGAGGGCTGCCTGGCGCTTGAAGAG
>CAKUDT010000404.1 GCA_934645125.1 uncultured Eggerthellaceae bacterium | reverse complement strand
CTGGGTAGACAAGAGGGGGAAACTGTCTATGGACACTACGTTGTATCTGAAGCGATTGGGGCTGGTCGAGGCGCCATCGGTATCGTTCGAAGGACTTAATCAGTTCATTCACGCACATCAAACGCATATTCCGTTTGAGAATCTTAACGTGTGCGACCTGCATTGCGGCGTTCGTCTTGAGGAAGACGTGCTATTTGACAAGATAGTGTTGCATCGTCGCGGTGGTTATTGCTTTGAGCTGAACGGGTTGTTCTGCGAACTTCTGCGTGCGCTTGGTTTTGATGCGTTCACGGTATTTGTGCGCCTGCGAAACGGCGGTTATGATCCCAGAATCAATCATCGTGCCATTTTAGTTCGTCTTGACGGGATGCTGCACTATGTGGATGTGGGCAAGGGTGATTTCGAGCCTGGTATTGCGCTCCCTCTGGATGGCAGAAGCTGCGTGAGCGATAGCGATTCCTACTGGATTTTGCCTGATGAAGAAGATGAAGAGTGGGCGTGGATGTTCTGCCAGAAGGCGGATGAGACCGAGTCAAAGCCGAATCTGTGTTTTGGCTTGGTGGCACGCGAGACGCCGGAGTTCCAGCCGCACAGCGATGCTCTGAGCGAAAGCCCCGATTCTCCGTTTTGGAAACGCCGCATGATCACGCTGCGCACGGAAAAAGGTTTGCGCTATTTGCGTGGCTCATCGTACAGCGAAGTTGAGGATGGGGTTACCACGGTACAAAAGGAGATTCCCGACGAAGACTCGCTTGCGTTCATCGAGGAAAAATTCGGAATTGTGCTCTAGCTGCGGCTTTTGGAACAGGGGACGGAGGTTTGTTCCACGTTCACGCGCGCTCGGCGGTACGTTCGGCGCAACAACTGGTTGCTTGCTTTGATTTTCGCAGGTCGGTAAAGTGTTTGTGTTAGAGCCGTTACGGATCGTGGGCATTCATAGCTAGCAGGGGAAGGGGCGCAGCATGTCATTTGCAGAAAACCTTGTTGAAGCACGTCGGGCGAATAATTTCACGCAGCAGGATTTGGCGGATAAGCTTTATGTCACGCGGCAGGCGGTGAGTCGCTGGGAGCGGGGAGAAGTCACGCCGGGCATTGACATGATGAAGCTCATAGCACACGTTACGGGGCGCCCTGTTATGCATCTGATGGATTTGCCGGAGCATTACTGTGAGAGTTGCGGCATACTGCTCACACCCGATGATTGCGGAACTACGGCTTTGGGCGCGAAGACCGATCGTTACTGCAAATGGTGCTACGAACAGGGAGAATACACATACGAAACCACCATGGAGGATATGATTGAGGATTGTGCCCCTCGATTGGCGGAAAATACGGGGATGTCGCTTGACGAAGCGGTCTCGCTTATGGGCGCGATTCTTCCCAATCTGGAGCGCTGGAAAACTGCGTAGCGGATATGCCGAGAATGGAGCAGAGGGCATTCGCGGCTTTCCTGTTGTTTGAAGTATTCTGGAAACACGCCATCGCGCAAACAACGGCAAGCGTATCTCTCTGCATGCCCGACTACGGCACAAGAAGTTTCGGTCGGAAAACTTTGCGTCACACAGCACCGCATCAATGAAGCTGCGTTATTCACGATAAAAGTTTTTTAGGAATCGAAGTGCGCTTTTATGCTCTCCTGTTGGGAGAATCGTGCGTTCCGTAG
>CAKUDT010000403.1 GCA_934645125.1 uncultured Eggerthellaceae bacterium | reverse complement strand
TTCTCGCACCATGCCTTCCATTGTCGGTTCAATGAAGGACGATGCCGATGCAAAGCTTAAAGCAGAAGGCTTCGTCAATATTACGTATAAAGCGGAAAAATCGAACGAGCCCGAAGCGAGCGTGCTGAGCGTTTCGCCCGAAGTTGGCTCAAAGCTCAAGGCTTCGTATCCGATAACGGTTGTTGTGGCCGAGCCATATCGCGTTCCCGATGTGGTGGGGAAGGGCAAGGATGAAGCCACGGCTCTTCTTGAAGAAGAGGGCTACGTTGTTGCCGTTAAGCGTGTGTATACCGAGCAGGAATCAGAGGGCACCGTTTTATCAACCGATCCGCAGGCAGATGTGAAGCTTAATTCGGGAGAGACGGTTACCATCTCTGTTGCTGTCTCGCGTGAGCGAGAGCTGGTGAGCGTTGCGCAAGGAGCTTTTGCATCGGGCACGCGCCATACCGTATCGGGCGTGAATTACGAGGTGAGCGCCTTGTCGTCGGTTTCTTACCAGGGAAATGATATTACCGCCGTGCATGTTACGGCCCGTCCTTATACCGTGTTTCTTGGCGTAACCATGTTCCTTGATCCGACCGATTATACGTGGACGGTGACGTGGACCTCGGATAACCAGATTGCTTCGATTTCCTAGTTCTCATGCCCTCCCAGATAACAATCACCGGCGTTGTTCTGAAAAAAACGAAGCTCGGTGAAGCTGACCTTATTGTCACGCTGCTGGCAGAAGACGGTTCGTGCACGCAGGTTGTTGCGCGGGGCGCACGGAAGCCGAAGAACTCGTTCGCATCGCGTTTAGAGCTTTTCAGCTGCGTTGAGCTGTTTTGCGCAGCAACAAAAGGTTTGCCACTGGTGCAGGAAGCGCGCCTTATTGATGCACATGCGCCGCTTCGTCTTGATTTCGATCGTTCGACGGCGGCTTCGGTGGTGGCGGAACTTGTGGCAAAAGCGACTCATGAAGATGTTGCTACTCCGCGGTTGTTTCCTTTATGCGATGCCTGTTTGCGCGCGATGACGCAGTGCGCGCCCGAAAAAACTCACGCGCTTGCATTGGCTGCCTGCCTTAAGGTGTTTGCGTTCGTTGGCTTGCGGCCGCGGTTTTCCGAGTGCGCATCGTGTGGGGAAGTGCTGTTTGAGCGTGGTGGCGCTGCGGTTTCGTTCGTTGCTTTTGCGTCGGCAGAAGGTGGCTGTTTGTGCGATGCGTGCGCTGCGTCTGCCGAAACGGTTTTAGCGCAAGTGAATTTCATTCAGTGGCTCAATGCGTTGCTGTATGCAACGTTTGACCAGGTTGTTGAAATGGATATACCAGCGCAAGTGCTCAGTTACGGATTCCATTTTGTACAAGACTGGGTGCGCGTTCATTTGGGTGCCCATCTGAAATCAATTCCTTTTCTGCTTACTAACGCCTCGCTTTCCGAGCCGCAGTGCTAGAATGCGGAAGAAAACAAACAGGAGGTTATTATGTATACGTATCGCACTAAAGGCACGTGCTGTCGCGCGTTTAATGTCGAGCTTGACGGCGATGTGGTAAAGGAAATCCAATACTTCGGCGGTTGCGATGGCAATCTGAAGGCAATCAGCAAAATTGCCCAGGGAATGACCGTCGATCAACTTGCTGCTGCATGGGAGGGGAATACGTGTGGCAATAAGCCCACGTCTTGCGCTGACCAG
>CAKUDT010000402.1 GCA_934645125.1 uncultured Eggerthellaceae bacterium | reverse complement strand
ATTCCATATCGAACCAAAAATCATACCTGGAAGAAACGGCAAGACGGAATGGACACACCTGTCTACGACATTTCACCGATGACGGGGTGAGTGGAAGTCGGTTCGACCGTCCCGGATTCATGGCAATGCTGGAGGAAGTTGAAGCCGGGAACGTGGACTGCATCTATGTAAAGGACATGAGCAGAATCGGCAGGGATTACCTCAAAGTCGGACAGGTCATGGAGATACTGCGTCAGCACGGCGTTCGTCTGATTGCAATCAATGACGGCGTTGACACGGCGCGAGGGGACGACGACTTTACGCCCTTCCGCAACATCATGAACGAATACTACGCAAGAGATACAAGCCGTAAAATCCGCTCCACGTTCCAGTCCAAGGGTAAGACCGGAAAGCATCTCACAGGCACGGTCATTTACGGCTATCTCTGGAACGAAGCAAGGGATAAATGGCTCGTTGACCCCGAAGCCGCCGAGATTGTTAAACGCATCTTTGCCATGACGATTGACGGTTATGGGCCGTATCAGATCGCCAAGAAGCTGTCAGAGGACAGAATCCTCATCCCCTCCGCCTACCTTGCACAGCATGACGAGGGCGTGAATAAGAACAAGACCTTTAAGGACGTTTACGGCTGGGGCTCATCCTCCGTGGTTGAAATTCTCAAGAAGCGTGAATACCTTGGTCATACTGTCAATTTCAAGACCCGCAAGCACTTCAAGGACAAGAAAAGCCACTATGTTCCGGAGGACGAATGGACGATTTTCGAGAACACCCACGAAGCCATCATCGACCAGCAGACCTATGACCTTGTACAGAAGATACGGGGAAGCGTCAAACGCTACCCCAATGGCTGGGGCGAAGCTGCTCCCCTGACGGGCTTGCTCTACTGTGCCGATTGCGGCGGCAAGATGTACGTCCACCGTGTCAACAACGGCAAGCGCATCTCTCAATATACCTGTTCGCAGTACAGCAAAATCCCGGTCGGAAAGCTCTGCTCCACGCAGCACCGCATCAATGAGGACGTTGTGCTGACGCTCATTTCCGATATGCTCAAAGCCATTGCAGAGTATGCCAAGCATGACCGAGCCGAGTTTGTCCGAGTAGTGCAGGAAGCGCAGTCCAGCCAGCAGACGGCGGAAGTAAGGAAAAACCGGACACGACTTGCCACGGCAAAACAGCGTTTGGCGGAGCTTGAGACTCTGCTCTGCAAGATTTATGAGGACAACGCTCTTGGCAAATTATCCGACAACCGCTATCAAACGTTGGGTTCACAATACGACAGTGAGCAATCTAAACTGACCGCGGAGGTTTCTGCTTTAGAGAAGTCCATTCACGGCTACGAGAAGCACGAAAAGGATGCAGACCGCTTCATTTCTCTGATTGACAAGTACGAGAGCTTTGACAACCTGACCATTGCCATGCTCAACGAGTTTATCGAGAAAATCCTTGTGCATGAGCGCGATCGCAAGGGAAGCCGGGAAACTACGCAGGAAGTGGAGATTTACTTCAACTTCGTTGGGCGGTTCGTCCCTCCGGCGTTCGGAGAAGCGGAGCTGACCCCGGAGGAATTGGAGGAACGCCGCAAGAAAGAGGAACGCAAGGACAGGCTTCATCAGAACTACTTGAAGCGCAAAGCCAGCGGAAAACATCAAGCCTACGAGAACAAAATCAAGGACAAGCGTAA
>CAKUDT010000401.1 GCA_934645125.1 uncultured Eggerthellaceae bacterium | reverse complement strand
GGTCAAGACGACCCGTGCGCTCCATACGCTCCTGTTCGATAAGCTGGTGCTCTTTATCGTAATCGGCGGGCGAAAGGGCGTCGGCCATGGGGTTAACGCTGCCATCATCCGAAGGAGTGCCCTGGAAGAAAACACCGTCATAGGCAACAAGCTGCCTGCCTGTGCTCTTCTCAAAGTAATACACGAAAAGCGATTTCATGATAGCAACAGCCGGAATGGCTAAAAGCATGCCCACAATCGAGCCGCCCATACCACCCATGGCACCGCCCAAAGACGATCCCACCACTAAAATGATGAGTGTCAGAATAGGGTGAATATCCACCGAATTCCTCATGAGCTTAGGAGACACAAACGTGTACACGAACTGCTGGATGACAATCATGCCAATAATGATAATCAAAGCAGTCATAGGCGAAACAACCAAGCCGACAATACTGACGACCACAATCGCAATCCATTGACCGATAACAGGTACAATATTGAAGATAGCGGCAATGCCCGCCAATGCCAACGCACTGGGCAAATCCAGCACCAGATAGAGCACGGCGCACCCTGCACCGATGAACAGGCATTGCAGAATCGTCGCTTTAATAAAACCGCCCACCACACGCGTAACCGTAATGGTAAATAGATCGTAGCCTTCACGATGATTCGGACCCACTAAACGGCGCGCCTCGCGGTCGATAGCAGGCAGCTCCATGAGAATCCAAAACGCAATAACAACAGCAAAACAGATTGCGATTATGCCGTTGACCAGGCTTGATCCAATCGAAACAATGCCCGTTGCCCCGCCTTCGAACAAACTTGTTACCGCGCCGGCAATCGTAGCAGCAGCATCGGAAAGCCATGTTTTCAGCGTGTCATCTTCAAAGAAATGGCCGAACGTATCGTATATCGAATTTGCCCAGCCCATGAAGTTGCTCACATAGACGGGCATGCTCTTGATAAGCTCGGAGAACTGAGCGTTCAGACCTAAAGCAGGCGAGAACATGAGTAGCGCTAAAGCCGCCAGAAAAACAACCATAACCACGTAAGCTATCGTTGTTCCCAGGGGACGCGACAAGCCTTTCGACTCAAGCCAATCAACTAAGCCCATCAAACAGAAAACAAAAAGCAGCGACCAAAGAATAACACTGACCGGAAACGACATTACGTTAAGAAAATAGATGACAGCCGCCAAAAGCAGCAAAACGCCAACCGTTGTCCAAACGTTCAAAAAACGGCTGCGCGCACAAACGGCAGTCTCTTCTGGTGTTAAGTTGTGCCTATCCACGTGAGTCATTGCTGTATCTTTCCCCGATTATGCTGGGTTCTTATTCTTGCTTACTGCTATTTCTCGGCAGGAGTATACGTAAAGTAATCGTCGCCGTTTTCCTGGGCGGCAACGCTGTCGGATGCCTCTTGGGCAGCAGCGCTCGAAGCAGCCTTTGCCTCTTCAGGAGATTCCACGACCTCGAAAGAAGCCTCGGGGACAACATCACTCGTTACGTCTGCCGCAGGCGCCGCAACGTCTTCCACGGAGAACGGCGAAACCGCAGCAGCTGCTTCAGGAGCGACCGTCGAAGCGGCACCTCCACGGCCTTCCCTTGCTTCCGACGTAACCGCACTGTTTGCAGAAGGAAGCGGCTGGGTTTTCTTGTCCTCGGACTTATTTCCCAGAGCAATGGATTCATCGCTTGCCTTG
>CAKUDT010000400.1 GCA_934645125.1 uncultured Eggerthellaceae bacterium | reverse complement strand
CGTTTTCTTGACAGATTTCCCACGGTTGATGCGTTGGCGAGTGCATCAACGGCCGATGTGGTGGACGAATGGCAAGGCATGGGGTATAACCGCCGTGCCTTGGCGTTGAAGCGCTGTGCCGATGAATGCGCTGCGCAGTACGGCGGAACTATTCCCCGCGAGCTTGACGCGCTGTTGGCGCTCCCCGGTATTGGGCCGGCAACGGCAGCAGGTGTGCGTGCGTTTTCGTTCGATGCGCCAGGGGTATATTTGGAAACAAACGTGCGCACCGTGTTTCTGCATGAACTTTTCCCTGGTCAATGCGATGTTTCCGATAAGCAGATTGCGCCTTTAGTGCAAGAGGCGTGTCCGCTTGAAAACGTGCGTGGCTGGTATTACGCGCTGCTCGATTACGGGGCGTATTTGAAGCGGACCACGGTGAATCCCGGTCGCCGCAGCAAGGAATATACGCGCCAGAGCAAATTCGAAGGTTCGCGGCGGCAAAAACGCGCAGAGATCGTGCGACTTGTTCTGGCGGCGCCCGGTATTAGCGTAGAGCAAGTATTTGAGGATTTGAATGATTTCGAGCGCAGCGCTGGGCGTGATGGTGTGACGCAAGAATATTTTGAGGGACTTTTAGCCGATCTGCAAAAAGAGGGATTTTTCAGCAGGGAAGACGACCGGCTGATTCCGTAGCGGTGTCCCGTAGGGGTGTCAAGGTCGCGTGCTTTTCTGCGCCGCGGAGAATCGGCAAGGTGAGAGGCGTTGTCGTGGGATTGGTTGATTTGCTGCTCATCGGCGTAGGGCTGTCGATGGATGCTTTTGCTGTTGCCGTGTGCAAGGGCTTGGCTATGCCGCGCCTGAATATGAAGCAAGCTGCGGTAATTGCGCTGTTTTTCGGAGCGTTCCAGGCGCTCATGCCTGCTTTGGGCTGGGCGTTGGGCACCCAGTTCGCAAGCTTTGTGACTTCGGTGTCCCACTGGATTGCTTTTGCGCTTCTGGCTTTTATCGGCGGAAAGATGCTCTGGGACGTGTTCCATGGCACAGAAAACGGCGAAGAAGAAGCTGTCGGCAATTTTAAACTTGACGTGAAAGAGCTGCTCCTGCTGGCCGTTGCAACAAGCATCGATGCGTTGGCTGTTGGTATCACATTTGCGTTTCTGCAGGTAGACATTGTGTCTTCGGTGAGCATCATTGGTGTGACCACGTTTGTGCTCTCGTTTGCTGGCGTGGCGGTCGGGCATGCTTTCGGGAGCCGCTATGAGCGCCCTGCTCAGATAGTGGGTGGCGTGGTGCTCATCGGTATTGGTGTGAAAATCCTGATTGAAGGCTTGATCGCGTAGTTGCAATTTCTCGCAAGCGAATAGTGCCGCACCCAACGCACCGCGCAGCTGCGCTTCTCCTCGGTTTCGCGGCTTACAGCATTTCGGGGCACAGCCCTTTTTGGGCAAGAGGGCAGTCGGCGCAGCGCGGGCGGCGCGCAATGCATATTTCGCGTCCGAACAGGACCCAGCGACGATTGATATTCACCCAATGGTCCTGCGGATATAAAGCACACAAGTCTTTTTCGACTTGATCAGGTGTTTCGCCTTTTGAGAAGTCGAGGATGCGTGCAATGCGATATACGTGGGTGTCCACGGCAATTCCTTCGGCGATATCGAACGCTTCCGCTAAAACGACGTTCGCCGTTTTCCGTCCAACGCCCGGG
>CAKUDT010000399.1 GCA_934645125.1 uncultured Eggerthellaceae bacterium | reverse complement strand
GCGCAATCTTGAGATGATCCGCATGTTGGGTTTGGAGAAGTCGCTGGTCTACTTCTCCATTTCTCTGCGTGCCATGGAAGCCACGCTGGCGAAGATCGGCGCGGGAAAATACATCAAGATGTTCGAAGAGGATAAAGACCTGCTTGATGACGTGCGCATTGAGTTTCGCCAAGCTTCCGAGATGTGCGAAATCAGCTCGAAATTGCTCAACGAAACCATGGACACGTTCAGCAACATCATCAACAACAGCATGAATGACGCTATGAAGCGTCTGACCATCATCACGCTCGTGCTGGCGGTTCCTACCATCGTGTTCAGTTTTTACGGCATGAATGTGGACAACCTGCCGTTTATTGACTCGTGGGTGTGGGCTATGCTCATATCGCTGGTGCTCTGCGTTTCTGCGGGGATTATCTTCGTCAAGTGTCGGTGGTTTCGGTAGCTCGTGCGCTACAGCGATTGTGCGACGAGTTCTGATTTTCACGCGCTTCCTGGGGTACGCGGTTGCGGCGAGTGTTGTGAGTGCGACAGATGCCGCGTTGTCCCGCGCTTTCCCTTGAGACAAATGGGCTTTTGGTAGTAACGTTATCCTACTGCGTTGCTGTATTTTTGCCTGGTGAGGTATACTAAGAGGTTAGAAAAAGAGTGATTATCTGCGTCTTTTAGGATTTTGAGCGCGGATGCTTGCATGCTTGGACGCTTAGACAAGTCCAGAGCATGCAGTTGGTCAAAGCGTCCGGGTCTTGCAAGGGCGCTCAGGTATGTTATAGGAATAGGAAACGGTTTTTCTCTTATGGGTTCAGCTCCGCAAGGATTTTCTTCACAGCAAGCGACAAACAGCTCGAATGCGTGTGCGCAAGGCGCGGACGTTCTTATTATTGTCCCTGCTTACAACGAGGAGGCGAACATCGAAAAAGTCGTTCGCAAGCTGGAGAGACTGCCGTATGACTATGTTGTTATCAACGACGGATCGCGTGATGCCACGCCGCGCATTCTTGATGAAATCCAGGCGAACCATATCGATTTATGTCAAAACTTGGGCATTGGTGGCGCCGTCCAAACGGGATACAAGTATGCTCTGAGCGAGGGATATCAGATTGCAATCCAATTTGATGGCGATGGTCAGCACGACGAATCGTGCATCGATCGCTTGATCCAGCCCATTCTTGATGGCAAAGCGGATATGACGGTTGGCTCGCGCTTTGTGGGCGAGGGCAACACATTCAAAAGCACGGTAGCGCGGCGCGCGGGCATCACTATCCTCTCTGCGCTTATCAAGCTGATCACGGGGCAACGTATCTATGATGTGACCTCGGGTTTTCGCGCGGTGAATCAGGATGTTTTGCGCGAGTTCGTCCAGTATTATCCGCATGATTATCCGGAGCCGGAGTCGCTTTCTTGCATGATTTCTTTGGGCAAGCGTGTGCAAGAAGTTGGCGTGGTCATGCATGAGCGCCAGGGCGGAATCTCTTCCATTGGCGCCAAGTCCGCCCTGTATTATATGCTCAAAGTTGGTCTGGCCATCATCGTTCGCCCCTACGGAAGCAAGGAGCGCTAACATGCCTTCGACTCAAAGAATCATCCTGTTCATTGCAAGCGTTTGCTTCCTTATTATTGTTTTGCACTTCATTCGTCGCCAGCATTTGTCGGTGAGCCATTCACTGCTGTGGCTTGTTTTAGGCATTGCGGGC
>CAKUDT010000398.1 GCA_934645125.1 uncultured Eggerthellaceae bacterium | reverse complement strand
GATACATCGGAGTCGTGCTCGGGAGAATTGGTTCAGGCGTTCGTTCGCAAAACATACAACATCTTGCGGCAGACAGAAAGCTTTCATAGCAGGGTGAACATACACATCATTCAGTGCGATGCCCGCGTTCAATGCGACAAGAAAATAGAATCGCTTAGGGACCTTGATCTTTATCTCCAAGAGATGGAGCTGCGCGGGTTTGGCGGCACCGATTTTCGTCCCGCATTCGAATACGTGAATCTGCTTTGCGAAAAAGGCGAGTTCACTGACCTTCGCGGTCTGGTCTACTTTACTGATGGGCAAGGCGTTTTTCCTCGTAAACAGCCAAAATATGACGCTGTCTTTGTGTTTTTGGATGATGGCTATAGCGATCCCGAGGTTCCCCCTTGGGCGCTGAAACTCATATTGGATGAGCGCGAGCTTCAGATTCCCGAGGCAAAACCAGCAGGGGCGCGTATGCGGTAGGCGGTGCAGCAAGGGAGCTCAATGTTCTAGCGAGTCAGATAAAGCGCAAACATCGAAGAGATAGGTCTTCCGAAAAGGAGAAATCATGGATATCAACAAGGCAAAACAGCAGGTAAAAGACACAATAGAGGCTTACCTTGCCACCGATGAGAAGGGATGCCCCCTTCTGGATGTTTCGCGGCAGCGTCCTATATTTTTGGTGGGCGCGCCCGGTATTGGCAAGACGGCTATTATGAGCCAGATTGCAGCAGAGCTGGGCATTGGCTTGGTAAGCTATTCCATGACTCACCATACGCGTCAGAGTGCGCTTGGCTTGCCTTATATCGTAAAGGAGAGCTACGGCGATTTTGAATACGAAGCAAGCGAATATACCATGAGCGAAATTGTAGCGAGCGTGTATGACTACATGCGTGAGCATAAGGTGGAGCGCGGCATTCTGTTTCTTGATGAAATAAACTGTGTTTCTGAAACACTGTATCCCAGCATGCTTCAATTTCTGCAGTTCAAAACGTTTGGGCGTCATCAGATTCCAGCGGGTTGGATTGTGGTTACTGCGGGTAATCCGCCCGAATACAACAAGAGCGTTCATGATTTCGATATTGTGACGCTTGACCGTTTGAAACGGATTGCCGTAGAGCCAAGCTTTGATGCATGGAAAGCGTATGCTGCTGAAAAAGGAACGCATCCAGCGATTACAACATTTCTTTCCATTAAAAAGGACCGTTTCTACGTTGTCGAGGCAACGCTGGATGGAAAATCGTTTGTCACAGCACGTGGATGGGATGATTTGTCTGAGATTATCTCCATTTTTGAGGCGCTCGACAAAACGGTTGATTACGACTTGATTATCCAGTACGTGCAAAACGAGAAGATTGCGCGTGAGTTTGCAACGTACTATGAGTTGTTCAACAAGTATCGAGATGATTATCGCATCGATGACATTCTTGCAGGTGCAGACGATGTTTCTGCTGTTATTGAGCGTGCTCAAGGTGCCGAATTTGACGAGCGACTGTCTCTTATCGGTCTTATGCTTGATTCTCTCTGCGGTTCTATGCGCGCCATAAATCAGAAAACAGCGTTGCTGGTGGAACTGCGTGATGTACTGCGTGATGCGAAGGCTTGCGTGGTCGATAGCGGTGCTAATGCTGCTTCTGATTTGAAAAGCCGCGCGCGTACCCTTCAGTCTCAGCTGGAGATGCAGGTTGCCGCAGGAACTATCACGAAGGC
>CAKUDT010000397.1 GCA_934645125.1 uncultured Eggerthellaceae bacterium | reverse complement strand
CCGTTCCGGCATCCGGTTCGAATAACTGCCGGAGGACAAGGACGAGTCCTTTTTCAAGGAACTGGTGGAGCACCATGTCAGCGGGCAGCTGAAGGTGGCGCCGGAGCACTGCTCTGCGGCGGTGCTCGACCGGATGGGGAAACCCCATATCGAAACGTTTAACCGCTTTGTCAAGCGGTTTTACCAGCTGACAGAAAAAGCGGGAAAGGAACAGTACCTGGTTCCGTATCTGATGTCGTCCCATCCGGGCTCGACCCTCAAAGACGCGGTGCAGCTGGCGGTATACCTGAAGAAAAACCGAATCCGCCCGGAGCAGGTGCAGGACTTTTATCCCACGCCGGGAACGGTATCCACCTGTATGTTTTACACCGGCATTGACCCTCTTAGCGGCAAGCAGGTTTTTGTTCCCAAAGATCCGAAAGAAAAGGCGATGCAGCGGGCACTTTTGCAGTACTACCGGCCGGAAATGCGACCGCAGGTGATCGAGGCGCTGAAGCGGGCAGGCCGGGAGGATCTGATTGGAACCGGGCCGGATTGTCTGGTGCCGCCGCAGCGGGAAGCGTCTGCCGGCGGGGGCCGCAGACTCCAGGAGCCCCGGCGCGGAAAGAATGATGAAAGGCGTGGCAATGTGAAATCGGGAAGGGAAAACGCGCCGGCCGGCAAAGGAAAGACAAGGGGGAAACGAGCAAGATGAGCAAAAGAAAAACCAATCTTCGTGCGCTGCAAAAGCTGATCGACCGGACGCCCGCCTGGCTTTTTTTAACCGTGGCGGCGCTGGTAATGGTGTTTTTTACGCTGATGACCATGAGCGAAATGGGATGGCTGCCGTTTGAAATGCCCGGTTGGAGCGATCTGCTGGGCATGAGCGAGCCTTACGAGCCGGTTGCCAAACTGGAGGGAGAACAGGCGGCCGCCGTTCACATCATCGACGTGGGGCAGGGGGACAGCATCCTGATCCAGACCGGGGAAAAAGCGGTATTGATTGACGCGGGCGAACGGGACCAGGGACAGACGGTCTGCGATTATCTAAAATCCGCCGGGGTGGAAAAGCTGGATCTGGTGATTGCAACCCATCCGCATTCCGATCACATCGGCGGCATGCCGGACGTATTGTCCCGGTTCGGGGCGGACGAGATTTTAATGCCCCAAATGGCCGAGGACATGGTGCCCACCACATCGGTATTCAACCGCCTGCTGGATGCGGTGGAAACGCAGGGTATCCCGGTCACGGCGGCGCAGCCCGGCCTGGCATACGATTTGGGCAGCGGCGCAAAGCTGACGGTGCTGGCTCCGCTGAAGGATTATGATGATCTGAACAATTACTCGGTGGTGTGCCGCCTGGATTGCGGGGAAACCTCCTTTTTGTTTACGGGCGACGCGGAAAAACAGGTAGAGCAGGATTTGATCAGCGAGGGGACCCAGCTACAGGCGGATGTGCACAAAGCCGGGCATCACGGCAGCAACACCTCGTCGTGCGATGTGTTTTTAAACGCGGTGTCCGCGAAGATCGCCGCCGTTTCCTGCGGGCAGGACAACGACTACGGCCATCCGCATAAAGAGGTGCTGTCCCGCCTGTCCGAGCGCGGTACCGCCGTTTACCGCACGGATTTACAGGGCAGCGTTGTCTTTACGACCGATGGAAAAGAGATTGCGGCGCATACTGAAAGGGAAGCGGTAGAATGAGCGGTTGGAGCATCGAC
>CAKUDT010000396.1 GCA_934645125.1 uncultured Eggerthellaceae bacterium | reverse complement strand
CCCGAAAAACCGCTCAGCGTCCAATCGCGCTTTAGCACCTTACGCCAAGCCGTTAATCCCACGTTTCCGCATAATATCCGCTGCTCAAACGCTCGCTCGAACAGAATTCCCGGGCAATTGCGGCGTAGGCGGCGCTGTCGTAATCAACAAGCGTCTGTAGGCAGCCCTCGTTGTTGTAACCCAGCTCGGGAAGCTCATAACGCGTGACCTCAAACGGCCCCGACGCAGCCTGCACCACCAGATTATCCTTGTTTGCCAGAAGCGCGTCGCTCCACGCGAAAATATCGTCGGAGCTGATGTTTGTCTCAATGAACCCGCTGCTCACCAGGAAATTCAGAAGATCGCCCGTGCTAAAAATATTGGGCAGTCCCATCTCGCCAGGATTAAGTGCGGCCTTGATAAGACGACACAACATCATTCGATCGACCGACTGGCGCAGGGCGTCTTCGGACAGACCGTACTTTTCAGCATAAGAATGGCGCTCGCGAGAAGCGACCATGAAGTCGTAGCCATTTAGAACCTGTTCTCCGGCAGACAGGTAATCCGTTTCCGAGCCCCAGTCAAGCGCGTACGGCAAATCGACGGAAAGCCCGCCAATCGCGTCCACGATCTTTTGAACTGTCTCAATGTCGCACACAACGTACTTCGTAACGCCCACGTGCGTAATTTCGCTGATAGCCTGGCACTCCTTCGCGGCACCCGCATGCGTGGCCTCGCTGTGATCGAAGCCTTCCACAAGCGCCTGATAATACGCGTAGTGGAACGCATAATTCGACTTGTACCAGGTCTTTCCCGAACAAGCAGATGTTGAAGAACACGTGCAGGTCTGACCCGGGTAATTCGGACGGAAGTCGTTGCCTCGTTGCACGTAATACGTATCGCGCGGCACGGTGAGCAACGAAACCGTAGCAGCTTCAGCATCAACGCGCATGAGCATCTGAACATCGGAGCCCTGAACCTCTTTGTGCTTTTCAGGCCACGCATCTGACCCCAGCACTGCAACGTAATGAACCACGCCGCGCAGCGATTTATCGATGTCGCTGACCAGACTTTCGGGACAAACACATGCACCGCCGAACACAAATGCCTTGTCAAACGTGCTGCTGTTGTCGCCAATGAAAGCAGTGGCGGCGGAAGTGTTCGTCGTGCCCTCCGCCAGAATCAGGGGCGCATCGTTTCTCGCCAAAAGCGCCGAAGCAGTAAGCGCGTCCATTCCCTTGGCATCGGCTGTGCCGTTCGAAACACCTACAGAGGAGCTTCCCAAAAGCCCATCGTCCATCAGTTTCTGCGCAACGGCAACCGACGTGTCGTAGCCCGTTAAGCCGTAGACGCGTGCCACTTTATCGCCCCAAATATCTTCGACGGAAGACGTCGGAAGCGCATCGGGGCCACCAGGAACGAAAACGCTGTTGTAGCGGTCAATCATCGCCTGCGCATCAGAGCGCAAAACACGGTCTCCATCAGGGGAATCAAGGCTAGTCGTAATGAAAATAGGCAGATGGTACTTATAGGCCACCGACGCAACAGAAAGCGCATCCGTAAAGTCAACAGACGTTGCCACCACCGCAGCGCTCAGCTCGTTGCAGGCGCGATCTTTCTCTTCGATCATTTTCGCGCACGCAACGGACGTATCACACGCATCGCTGCCCCCTACGCGTTTCACATCAAACCCCGACCAGGTCAGGGCGTTCTCTACGGCG
>CAKUDT010000395.1 GCA_934645125.1 uncultured Eggerthellaceae bacterium | reverse complement strand
GTCGGCGCGAGTTTGACGAGGATAACGTTGTGGAATGGGCGCGTCGCGTTGGCGTAAGTGTGGAAGCGGCGCAGGAGCAAATGCAGGCGCCGGCGGGTCGTCGTGTTTCGCCGCGCGCAAGCCATTCCACCGAGAAGCTGGGCGCGGCAGGTGCGACCGGCGCTGCGAATGCTGCTGGTGCGGCTGGCGGTGCTGGTGTCGCAAGAACGGGCGCGAGTGCTGTGCGCGCGAAAGCCGCAACTGATGGTGCGAAGTCCGAAAACCCGTTTGCTCCAGGAGCGTTCAAGAAGTAACGCCCTGCCGGCAGGCGCGAAAACGGCGAAGGAGCAAATGCGTGTTCGATTTACATTGTCATATCCTTCCGGGCGTCGATGACGGCGCTCGTTCTGTTACGGAATCGCGCGACATGCTGCGCGCGGCAAAAAAGCAGGGGATTGACACCATCATGTGCACGCCTCATTGCCGTTGGAGTTCTTTTGATCGTTCGCTTATTCGCGCAGCTTTTTCGGAGATGGAAAAATACGCCAATGACCTGGGGATTTCATTGCAGCTTGGGTATGAGGTGAATTGGCGCAAGCTTTTCGAACTGGGAATCGAGCGCGCTCCTGAGTTCACACTCGGGGACACGAACCTGTTCTTGCTGGAGCTCAGCGACGATGCCATGCCTACGAATTGGCAGCGCTTTATCTACTCGCTGCAGGTCATGGATTTGCAAGTGGTTATTGCGCATCCCGAGCGCTATCGCGATGTGCAAAAGAATCTCGATATTGCTCGGGAATTAAAAAATATGGGCTGCTATCTGCAGCTTTCTGCAAACTTTATTGAAGGCGGCGCGTTTGATGCACGCCGCCGCACTGCTTCCGCTTTGTTGCGCGAAGATCTGGTTGATTACGTGGCAAGCGACGCGCATCGGGTGGGCGATTATGCAACGTTTGCGCGTGCGTTGGCGTTTTGCCGACAGTAGACGTGCGGGCGGTCGGGGCGCGGGCGCGTGCTCTGTGCCGCAATCTTCGGTGCGCACGACTGCCGAAACACGACAGGCGCTAAAGTTCTCAACGCCCGTCGCCCTGACGTTGCCCTACAATTCCACCGTGACAAGCTCGGTGCCTTCGGCGTTAAAATCATCCAGAGCGCACTGCTTCAGCGCAAAGTCGTTGTACGTGGTGTAATAGCAGCTTCCTGTTTCTGTCGAATAGCCCGAGGTATAGATGGTTTTCTCAAAGTTGCCGTTCTTCATGCGGGAGGCGCCTTCAATCATGGAAACGCCCTGCAGCGTGCGGAACAGGCGCGTGACGTTTTCCTGCTCGGATGCAACAGCGGGGTAGTGGGCGTTCAAGTATGCGGCACGTACGAAACGCGAGGTAGAATAATAATCGCCAGGAAGCGCGCGCATTCCTGCGCCCGTTCCGTAGGCATCCATGGTTGCGTTGCCCCACTGGGCTGCTTGCGGTACATCGGGTGAAACCATGTAGTACGAGCGCAGATTCTCCAAGTGCCAATCGAATGTCGGCTGGTTCGCTAAAACGTTGACCGGATTGTTGTGGATCTGCATGCCGTGCTTGGTATATTCCGCCACAATGCAGCGGTTTTTGTCCGCAATCATCCAATGCAGCGGCGTGGGGTCCATACCGGCAACAGGTGCGCCGATAATAGCCACCTTGCTCAGCACTTCAAGCACCTGGTCTACGGTGGAGAAGTTGCGCGT
>CAKUDT010000394.1 GCA_934645125.1 uncultured Eggerthellaceae bacterium | reverse complement strand
GCGTCGGTTGTGCAGGGCGGCAATGGCTATAATGCGCCTGCGTGGAGATTATTACTTGCGGTTTTGCTTGGCGTGCTTGCGGGCTGAGCTGATTTTTGGCCGGCACGCGCGATTTGTTCGATGATTTGAAGGTTCAAGGGTTTGATGGGGTCTGCTAAAGGGCATATTCTTGCGTTGACGACGGTTGCCATTTGGGGCCTGACGTTTGTGTCCACAAAAGTGCTTCTAGAGAGCTTTCTGCCTGTTGAAATCCTGTTTCTGCGTTTTCTGCTGGGGTTTGTGACGTTGTGTCTGATGAGTCCGCATGTGCTGCGCTTGAAGGAGCGTCGCCATGAGTTGTATTTCATTGCAGCGGGCGCCACGGGAACATTTCTGTATTACCTGCTGGAGAATATTGCGCTTACGTATGCGGGCGCCGGCAATATTGGCGTGACTGTTTCTACGGCACCTCTGTTCACGGCTCTGATTGCCACGGCTCTTGGGCGCGAGCGTGCACTTACGCCGCTGGTTGTTTTGGGTATTGTGTTGGTGCTGGGCGGCCTCCTTCTTTCGTCGCGACCAGGGCGTAAGGAGAAGCCGGCTGGTAAATGAACTGCAAAGAGAGGTTTTTATGTTTCAAGAACAAACCTGCTTGTCATTCTTCGAGCGCTCTCGAAGGGCGCTTGTTGGGGTTGCGATGGGCGTGTTGCTGTGTGCGGCGGTGCTGGCGATAACGGCTTCGCCGTTGGTGGCGCTGGCGGCTCAGCCGAATCCGCTTGATCATGCTGCTCTTGCCGAGCAACAGGCCGTTGAACAGGCGAAAAGCGGAAATGACGAAGCTGCCGATGCGGAAGGCTCGAAGACTAGTGGTATCGACATGCTTGCGTTGGCGGATCGTGCCGCGGCTGCGCGTGCATGGTCGCTTACGTCTTCGGGTTTTGTGGCGCAAGATGGTCAAACCATCATTCCCGGCGCTCTTGCTAAGGGCATTGATGTGAGTGAGCATCAAGGCGAGATCGACTGGGAAGCGATTAAAGCCGATGGTGTGACATTTGCGGTTTTGCGTGTTGGCTACGGTGGTGATTATTCTGACCAGGACGATAAATATTTCGCGTACAACGTTTCGGAGTGCGAGCGCTTGGACATTCCTTATGGTGTGTATTTATATTCGTACGCTTACGATGCTGCTTCGGCTCGGTCGGAGGCGAAGCACGTTCTGCGTGTTTTGGGAAACCATAAGCCCAGCTACCCGGTCTATTACGATTTGGAATACACGTCGGGTGGATTGCCGGCGGGCAATGATGGCAGTGGCGCGGTGAGTATCACGAACGACGATTTGAGCGAATTTTCTACGATATTCTGCAATGCGATTGCAGAAGCAGGATTTACTCCGGGTATTTATGCGAATCTGAACTGGTGGAACAACTATTTGACCGATTCTTGCTTCTCTCAGTGGGAACGTTGGGTTGCCCAGTACAACAATTATTGCAGCTACCAGGGAGAATATAAGGTGTGGCAATCCGCAAGTGATGCATCGGTTGCGGGTGTGAATGGATACGTTGATGTTGATTTTGACTACTATCCGTACCGCGGTGGGGCAGGCTATAAGCGCGCTGACTTGAATATGACCGGAAGCGTGAACGTGGTCGATGCCCAGATTGCTTACGATTTGGTTTGCGAGAACACGGCCGTGCAGCAAAAGTTCCTTGCGCAGGGTGTGGCGTGG
>CAKUDT010000393.1 GCA_934645125.1 uncultured Eggerthellaceae bacterium | reverse complement strand
GAAGAATCCCAGTCGGTCGTG
Source organism: uncultured Eggerthellaceae bacterium (assembly GCA_934645125.1). GTDB lineage: Bacteria > Actinomycetota > Coriobacteriia > Coriobacteriales > Eggerthellaceae > CAKUOV01. The sequence goes on along the minus strand of CAKUDT010000393.1, from coordinate 1,685 downwards.
AAGTCGGTGACTTCTTCGCTCGTGCCATCTGCGTAATGTGCCGTGACAGTCAGCGCGGGCTGCTCATCGCCCACGTAGTACTGCGTGGCGGCACCGGCCACCGTGATGCTCGTGAGCTCTTTTGCCTGCAGCTCAACCGCAAGCGATACGGTCTGCGAAGCGGCAGCTTGCTCTGCAGTAACAGTGAATTCGCCTGTTGCCGTAACGTAGCCCGCCTTGGACACTTCGTACGAATACGTGCCCGCGTCGCGCTTGGACGTGGCAGAAGAAGCTTTGCCGTTAATGGTAAGTTGCGCATCTTCGGGAGTGATGCTGAAAACAACCGTCGCCTTCGGTGTTGCCACTACGTTTTCCCAGGCCAGCATGGAGTAATTGTCGCCTTCCACAAAAGCGGCGCCCAAATCAGCAGCCTTGCCTACCATGGTGTCAACTTTCGTGCCTACCGGCGTACCCGCACCGTTGTAATTCACGCATGAGTTTGCGGGCAGTGTGTAATAGCAGCTTGCGGAAGAAGCCTCAGAAAACGTACCGTTATACCACGCCGCAATGCCCGCATGGTTTTCAGCCGTTTCAGAAATCTCGCCCACGTTGAAGCAGTTGATGAAATTGTCGTTGACGCCCGATTTGCCCGTCTGACCTACGATGCCGCCCGCACGCAACGTACTGGTGATAGCACCCGTGTTGTAGCAGTTCGTAAACGAGCATGACTGATTGCTGAAGCCAAGAATACCGCCCGCATTGCGACCCGAGACGGATGCCTTGTTCGCACAACCGCTAAAGCTGCTAGCAGACCCTGTTGCCTCGCCAACAATGCCGCCGATGCGCGCTTTGCTATGAGTCGAAGAAACAGAACCTGCAAACGAACAATCGCTAATAGACGATCCCTGGGCAAATGCCGAAATACCGCCCACGGAGCGCTTGGAAGAGCTCACGGTACCTTCAACTTTTAGGTTCTTTACCGCACTCCCTTCGCCCAAGTAAGCGAAGAATCCGCTATTATCATCCGCACTCGTTACCGACAGCCCCGATACCGTATGGTTCGCGCCATCAAACGTGCCCGTATAATAGAAATCGTTCGTGCCAATGGGTGCCCACTCCCCCGACAGCGTAATGTCGTCGGTCAGCTGAGCGCAAATCCCATTATTCCCTGCGTTAACGGCGTCGCGGAAATCCGCCAAATCCTGCGCCGTTGCAATTTGATAAGGATCGTCTGCGGTTCCGCTTCCCGAAAGCGTAAGCGCAGATGCGTTTGACTGCCCGTCGCTCAGCTGCTCGGGCGCGGCTTCGTCCGCATAAGCGGGCAGCGGCATAAGCCCCAGCACCAGAACAAGAGAAAGCAGGCTGTTCAGAATTGAACGTGAACGTGAACGCTTCATCTTTTTTACCAGTCCTCCTTCGTTGATCCCCACAAGCAACTGCTTTTGCAAAGAGAACGCGAAAGACGATGGCGAAGCGCCTTGCCGCGAAGCTCCCCGGTAGTGGCAGGTGCTCACGATATCGCGCGGCGATCTGACTCATCGCTGCCGGCAAATGCCAACAACGCATCACAGTGACCTACTCGCAGGGATTCTCACCCTATTCAGCCGGCTGCCCCAGGGACAGTTTCGCGATTTTTACATCTTACTAGTTTATCACCTTTGCACCCACTTCAGGAGGCGCAGCGCTAATAGGTAACGTCGCACGCT
>CAKUDT010000392.1 GCA_934645125.1 uncultured Eggerthellaceae bacterium | reverse complement strand
TCTTACGAATTATAGCGAATTAAACCGAAGCAAGGTAATTAGGATTGGTTGACGTGCATTAATACACCATATGCATAGCTTCGCGAACTTCGGCAAGCGTCTCGTTGGCAATTTCGTTCGCGCGGCGATTACCATCGGCCAAAACGTCATGAATGTAATCCATCTGGCCTTCCAGCTCGCGACGACGCTCGCGCAGCGGAGCCAAATACGAGTTCACGCTTTCGTTCACGTATTTCTTCAAAGCGCCCGAGCCGCCTTCGCCAATCTCTTCGGCAATCTCAACTTCGGAACGGCCCGTGCACAAAGCAGCCGTGGTCAGAAGCGCAGAAACACCGGGGCGGTTCTCCTTGTCGAACGTGATCATGCGCTCGGAGTCGGTCTTGGACTTCTTGATGAGCTTCCACGTTTCCTCTTCGGTCAAGCACAAAGAAATGGCGTTGCCGTAGCTCTTGGACATCTTGCGACCGTCCAGGCCGGGCACTTCGGGGATGTCGTCGTTCAGAATGCCCTCGGGCAGCGGGAACACTTCGGCGTAACGCTCGTTGAAACGGCGCGCAATCTGGCGCGTGATCTCGATATGGGGCAGCTGATCCTTACCAACCGGCACAATGTTGCCCTTGCAGAACAAAATATCGCAAGCCTGATGTACCGGGTACGTAAGCAAAAGGCCCGTGAGTGCATGACCCGAAGCTTCCTGCTCCGCCTTCACCGTGGGGTTACGGAACAGCTCGCTTTCGGTGACCAAGCTCAAAAACGGCAGCATAAGCTGGTTCAACGCCGGTACCGCAGAATGGGTGAAAATCATGGTCTTTTCAGGATCAAGGCCCGCAGCCAGATAATCGATGACCATATTTGCCACGTTGTCCTGAATGTTTGCCGTGGTATCGCGGTCGGTAATTACCTGGTAGTCGGCAATAATGACATTCGTTGCAATACCCTTGTTCTGCAAGCGCACGCGCTCTTTGATGGTACCGAAGTAATGACCCATATGCAAACGACCCGTGGGACGATCGCCCGTGAGCATGGTGTATTTCTCGGGATGAACCTCAAGGTCCGCCACAATGGCATCGCTGCGCTTCTTGCTTGCTTCAAAGCTATCTTCACTCATAGTGCACTCTTTCGTTGATGAAATTGAAGTTATGGTAACGATAGGTCAGTATAACGTATGCAAAGCCCATCTTTGCGCAGCACCTTGCATGAATTGTGTTATCGTTTGCAAAAGCAGGCGATGTTGACGGTTGGCAAGCCCACCGCGTCGCATTTTGAATTGATTTTAATGTAGGCGTCTTTGCACGAACCGCGCAAAACAAAAGCAAGCTGCAAGGACCGCAAGATAAAAACGCAAAACGCAAAAGAACCTACAGAAGGGTTGCAACATGTACGAACTCAAAACCGAAACAGCCTTCGATTCGGCTCATTTCTTGACCGACTATTACGGAAAATGCGAAAACTTGCACGGTCATCGTTGGCGCGTGGTGGTGTATTTGCGTCAGGAACAGCTGCAGACGGAAGGCACCATGAAAGATATGGTGCTTGACTTCACTGCGTTCAAACGCATTGTGCGCGCACAAGCCGAAGCCATGGATCATATGTTCCTGGTTGAAGAAGGCTCGCTTGCACCCGCCACCGTTGCAGCATTGGAAAGCGAAGGCTTTTCGCTGCTCATGCTACCATTCCGTACGACTTCCGAGAACTTGGCGCGCTACTTCG
>CAKUDT010000391.1 GCA_934645125.1 uncultured Eggerthellaceae bacterium | reverse complement strand
GCTATTTGTTGGCAGTAGCCTTGCGCACAATGAATCCAACTGCGCAGGTTGCGGCAAACACGATAATCATAACGGGAAACGTGCTTCCCAGTGGCGTATCGATAACCATGAACTGTCGATACAAAATGAAGCCGCAAACCCAAATGATCAGATTCGGCCAGTTGAAGCTTGTGGCCATATCGTCGCGCTTCAACACGAAGTAGTTCGCAATGATAACAGCGATCATGGGAGCAAACACGCTGCCGATCAGGTACAAGAAGTCCGTGATGTCGGCAAGGGGCAGGGTGATTGCGCCCAGTGTGCCCAAGGCCGTTACGATAAGCGCCACAATTTTACCGGAGATTTTCTTGCCAAACGGCGCGCCGATGGATTCCGACGAAACGCCGGCGCTGTTTGCGTCCAAAAACGTTGTGGTTACGGTCGAGAAGATAATAATGATAAGGCCCGCGGCGCCCATGCCCGTTTTCAACATGATTTGCGCGATGTCGGACTCGCCCGTGAAGATAGCCATTGACATGCCAATGGCGTACATCCAGCAGCTGACCAGGCCGTATACAATCGAGCTTGCTGCGGTGGCGGCAACGGGCTTTGCCGCGGTGCGCGTGTAATCGCTTACCAGCGGCAGCCACGAAAGGGGCATGGCAACCGCCAGCTCAACGGCCGCACCAAACGTCAGACCGTCGCTTTCAACGCCCAGCGGCACGGCACCGCTAAACGCGCTTACGCACAGCACCAGCGTAAGAATGAACAGCGCAAGCACGGCAATAATGTTGATCTTCTCCAAATTGCGAATGCCAATCAGGATCCACGCAGCAATCAACACGCCAATGACCAGGCACCATATCCATGCGCCGCAATCGAAAAGCGTGCTGGCGGAAAGTGCGCCATCATAAATCATAATGCCGGTCCAGCCCACCAGCTGCAAAACGTTAAGCGCCGCGAACAGCACGGCGCCCTTCTGGCCAAAGCCCATGGCCGCCGTTTCCATGGAGCTACGCTGCGTCTTTGCGCCAATGAGTCCTGCAAGGAACAACAGCAGGCAGCCAATAATGTGGCCCACAACAATTGCAGCCAGGCCGGTGGAAAAGCCCAGGCTGGCAAAGTAGGTGCCGGTTAGAATTTCAGCAAGCGAAACGCCCGCGCCGAACCAGATCAGGCTGTTTTCGAGCACAGTTGTCCCGCGTGTTTCAGATGAAGTAGTCATAGGTTCCCCTTATTTGTTGTCTTGCTCGTTCGCGGCTTGCGCGAAATAGCTCGCAGTGTTGTCCGATAACGTGAAAGCGTGGTTCATGGGGCCGCTTCCCGCACCCAGGTCCAGCATGGCGCCCAGCGCGCCGCTGATGTATTCCTTTGCGCGGAAAACTGCCTGTTCAAGCGAGTATCCCTTAGCAAGATTGCTAGCAATTGCGCTGGAAAGCGTGCATCCCGTTCCGTGAGTATTCGGGTTGTCGACGCGTTTTCCCTCGAACCAGCGACCCACGCCCGCGCCGTTATTGGCAGTGGGGTCGAACAAGTAGTCGTTCGCGTCGTTCAGGTTGTGCCCGCCCTTGCACAGCACAGCGCATCCGTATTGTTGCGCAATGGCGCGCGCGGCGGTTTCCATGTCAGCCTCGCTTTTCACGGACATGCCCGTGAGCTCTTCGGCCTCGGGGATGTTGGGGGTTATCACGCACGCCAGGGGAAGAAGGCGCGCTTTGAGCGTTTCAATGG
>CAKUDT010000390.1 GCA_934645125.1 uncultured Eggerthellaceae bacterium | reverse complement strand
GATTTATCCGGGGAAAGTTTCTACAACCTTGTTGTTCGTGGGATTCTCGCTCCTTCTTTTGAACTGGCCTCAAGTCGATGGCTTTGGGTGGTGCGATATTTCGTGGTTGCCCGGCTTCTCGAGTGGCGTTTTCTCGTGTGGAATTTGGTTTGTTTACACTGGTCTGATGCTTTCCGCGTTCGTTACTGCTTATTATATTAAGAAGGGTTTTGCAGCTCGTCGAGAGGCAATTGCCGAAGAGTAATCAACCCAAGTGGTCCACTAGGTGTTTGCATGCTGCAACCGCACTCGTAAGACAAGCGTGTCGTTTTGCATATGAACGCATTGCGGCAAAGGATATATGTACTGAATAACGGATATGAACCAAGGATCGAAGAAGAGAATTCCAGCCGATAAAGAGACTGCGTCCCGCGTTCGCCGAAGTAATTCCCCTTCGGCTTCTTTTTCTGCACCCACCACGCGAAGTGCAGCGATGAATCGTGGTGCTGCATCAACCGCCCACGGCGTAAAGCCAAGAAAAACAACGTCAGCTGGCGCGCACTCGATGCATTCTGCTTCGGGGGCTCGTCATTCTTCGAACTCTTCAGTATCTGCGGCAAGTCAAAGGCGCCAGCCGGCAGCAACGCCGAAGAGTGCATCTTCATCTGCGCGGCACGCTTCAACGCCTGCGCGCAGGAACGTTGCTCGCGCTGCGGCAGGCGTTCCCGCTGCAGCAGATGCTCGTGCAACGGCAAAGTCGAACGTGCGCGCTAATACACGCGTTCGAACTGCTGCTTCGCAACGGACGACTGCGCGTACCAATGCGGCAAAGCAGCCCGTTTCTTCGAAGCGTGGCACTAACGCGCATGCTAAAAGAAAGATCGCACTTGCCGTTGTTGCGTTTCTCGTGCTGATTGTTTTGTCTGATCATGTTATGAATTTCAATAAAGCGTATCCAGGCGTGCATATTGGCTCCGTGGATTGCTCTGGTAAAACGGCGCCTGAAATCGTTGCGCTTCTAGAAGAAACATATGGTTCGTCTTATGAGCAGCGCGAAGTGGTGGTTTATGCCAGCGAGGATGCGCAAGCGCTTGTGAGCGCCGAAGGAAACGAAGAGGTAGGTGACGAGGACCGCATCTCGGTTGCGGAAGCACGCGAGAGGCGTTTAGCGTGGTCGGTTTACCCTGAAACCGTTGCGGCATCGTTTGACATGGAGGATAGCGCGCAGGCTGCTGTTGCGGAAGCGCATGGCGTAACGAATATTTTCTCGCGCATTGCTATCGCCTTTCAGGGAAAGCAGCTTGACCCTATCTTTAACTTCGGTGAAGCGTACCGTGATTTTGCAAACGAAGTGAACGCAACGGTTGGCATCGAACGCATTGATTGTAATATCTCAGTTAATCAGGGAGTATGCAGCGTTACTCCTGGGCAAGATGGCGTGCTCATGAACGATACGTCATTCCAGAAAAAGCTTGTAGAAGGATTTTTGTCTCAGGAGGGCTCACCGTATTCTTTTGTTGCCGTTCCCGAGGATGCGCCTGTTCGTATTACTCAGGCGGCGGCTCAGGCAGTGTGCGATAAAGTCAACGCAGCCATTGCGGATGGCGCGAATTTCGTATATGAAAATGCCGGCTGGAACGCTACTTCTGTTTCCGTAGGCGAATGGGTCACCAGCGAAATCGTGCAAGAAAATGGTTCGTGGAGCCTTATTCCCTGTATCGATACCGAGGTTGCGCGG
>CAKUDT010000389.1 GCA_934645125.1 uncultured Eggerthellaceae bacterium | reverse complement strand
TTTATTTCTCCTGTGCGTAATAGTACAGGCAGCTTTTGTAGTCGATTTTAAAGGACGCGCGCGGGCGGTCGCCGAGAACCTCCCAGGTGTGCAGCGGGTTTTTGCTTGCGAACGCGAAGAACTCGTCCCGGTAGTCAAGCTCCAGACGCAAAGAGCGCTCGAACGGGATCGCGTCGATCGTCCGGCAGCGGAGCATGGCAAGCTGCGTCCGCTCCGGGGTCGGATGATCCATGCGGGTGATGGCGGCATAGCCGTCTCCGCCTGTCCCGGCAAAGCCCCAGGAATGGCTGTAGACATCCTCCGTGCCCAGATATTCCAGCGACGGAGCCTGCTCACCGTCTACGTAGAACTCCTGATTGCCTTCGCAGACGTATTCCCCGTTCTTCGCAAGCGCGCAGTCTGTTCCGATCGAGAACCAGTGCGCCCGCAGCGTGCCGCGGCCGTCGATCCGGCAGAGCTGCGCGGTCTGCTCCGGGATCTGCAGTCTGTCCGCGCGGTAGGCCGTGTACAGATAGCCGACATCCTCCGGCAGCTCGCAACGCTGCTTCCATTGCAGATCGGTGTAGCCCATCAGGTCTGTTTTCGTCGGATTGCGCAGCACGATCCGGATGTGCGACCGGAACGGCATGGGAAGACGGAAATTGTGTGAAAAGCGCACCTTGGAAAAATAGACCGTATTGAAGCATTCGCAGTCCCCGTCGACATCGGCCAGAAAATCGCAGAGCGGCATCCGGATATCCGGCTCGGCGTGCCGGTCATAGGTGATCTCGATCTCGACCTGCCGGTAGGCGGCGGGGTTCTTTTCCCCGCCCATATGATACATGGCGGACGAGTGCAGATTCGTTACGACGCCGGGGCCGTCCTCGTCCAGAAGGACGACCTCGCTGCCGGCGGTAAGCTGCGGCATGTCCGGATATTTGTCATAGGGCCAGCAGATCCGCGCGAGTCTTGCGCGGCCTGTCTCGATCCTTGCGGTGTTTTCCCAGATCATTTTCAGATTCCTCCTTATTTCAGTCCTGTGCTTGCGCCGATCGCGTTTTCGATCTGCTTGTTTCCGATCAGGTACAATACGATAGACGGAATGCTCGACAGCGTCATGATCGCCGTCAGCATGCCCCACTGTGTGCCGCGCAGCGAAATGAAGAACGTCAGTGCGATCGGCAGCGAGCGCATCTTTACGTCGTTGATCAGGATAAAGGCTGTTGTAAATTCGTTCCAGGTGTAGTTCATAAAGATGATGATCGCCACGGTGACGACGGCGGGCCGCACCATCGGGACCATGATCTTCCAGAAGGTGCGGAAGGCTCCGCTGCCGTCAATATAGGCCGACTCCTCCAGCTCATACGGAAGACTGCGGAAGTGGCCGTACAGGATCGTAATGGCGATCGGGAGCGCGCTGGATGTATAGACGATGATCAGTACCAGATAGGTGTCACGCAGGTGCATCTGCCGCATCTGCACGAACAGCGCGATAATGATGACCGAGATCGGCACCACCATGCCGATCTGCATGAAGGACATGAGGATCGTTTTGCCCTTGAATTCAAATCTGGCGGCGGCATAGGCAAACATCATGGCAAGCACGACGGTGAGCACGGTCGTACCCACGGTGTAAATGCAGCTGTTGAGCAGGAATCTTCCAAAATCGAAGGTATTGACCGCATCCGGATAGTTTGTAAAGACCCATGTGTGCGGCAGGCCGAACGGATTGGAAAACACCTCGC
>CAKUDT010000388.1 GCA_934645125.1 uncultured Eggerthellaceae bacterium | reverse complement strand
TTATCAGATAAATTCATTTTCATTTCCCCCTATTAAAGACCTAACTTAAACGGATTCATAATGCCGTTCGGGTCAAGTGATTTTTTAAGACCCTCAAACACCTGCATTGCGGGACCGTACTGCTCTTTCATAAGTCTGCCGAGCTTAATGCCGACGCCGTGGTGGTCGTTTACAACGCCGCCGTGGGCTAATGCTGTTCTGACGCCGCAGGTCCAGACCGCCTGATGAAGTCTGAGAGCCTCAACCGGGTCTTGCGGTACGTCCTTGCCGTCAATAATAAAGCGGTCGTAAACCATTGCGCCCCACTCGTACCAGTGCGAGAAGTGGGCTATAAACTTAGCCTGCGGGAAATTCGTTTCAATAGCCTCTTTCATTGCCCAGTAGATTTCTTCAATCTTGCCGTAGGGAGCAATGGTATCCATTGTGCCGAACATCTGCGGAATATCCATCATATAGCCAGGGTAGAAGAACGTAATCTTTTCGTCCCACCACTTTTTGCCGTAGTCGCTTCCCATATCCTCGGCGCCGTATTTCGCAAAGGTTTTAAGCAGTATCTTCTCTTCAACCTCTACCATTTCGCGGTCGCCCTCGTAAGCGATGTTCATAAACGCACCCTTGCGCTCAACGCCTACTATCTTCTTTATAAGTGAAGCGGTTTCCGCCTCGTCGTAAAGGCGCATAACAGAGGGCTTGAATTTCTGTAACAGCTCGCGAGATGCCTTGAAAGCGCCTGTCATATCTTGGAACAGGAAGCCGCGGAAACGGCGCTCCTCAGGCTGGTCGAATATTCTTATCTGAGCCTTTGTTATAATGCCGAGAGTACCCTCGGAGCCTATGAATATCTGGTTTAAATCGGGTCCTGCGGCGTGCTTCGGTGCGGACGATGTATTGATTATATCGCCGTTCGGCAGCACAACCTCCATTTGCAGCACCATATCGTCAATTTTGCCGTATTTGGTGGAGCAAACGCCTATGCCGCGGTGCGCCAAAAAGCCGCCCACGGTTGAGCAGGTAAGGCTTGACGGATAGTGCATCGTTGCCTTGCCTACCTCGTTTGCCGCCCACTCGATGTGCTTATATATAGCGCCCGTGCCGCACTCTATGTACATACCCTCGGTATTTACCTCGTATATTTTGTTCATACGCTTTGTATCAAGCAGTATTCCGCCGCAAACCGGTATAGCGCCGCCCTGCGTGCCGCCGCCCGCGCCCCAGGTGGTAACGGGAAGCTTATAGTAATTGGCAATTTTAACTACCTTTGAAACCTCCTCGGCGTCTTTAGGGCATACGATTATGTCCGCCTCCGGCATACGGCAGCCGCGGTCCGCCCACATACGGGAAAGCCAGTAGTAGTCAACGCTGTGGGTAACCCTGTCTATCGCGCGGGTAGAGCAGTTTTCCTTGCCCACCGCGTCCTCAAGCTCGGTTAATATCATTGCAAATAAAAATTCGTTCATCTGATATTGCATTTCATTTTTCTCCTTATAAAATTCTTATTTTCATAATATCAGAGAAAAAGCGGGTATACAATACTTTAAATGAAATTAATTTTTATTTTATTGACTGTTTTTCAAAATAATGGTATAATAATGAAAAATATTTTCATTATGGAGCTGACAATGGAATCTACCGCACATAAAATACGAAAGCTCTACCCCGAAATGGGCAGAGCCGAGAAAAAAATAGCCGATTATATTCTTGAAAACAGCCGCAATATTACCGAATG
>CAKUDT010000387.1 GCA_934645125.1 uncultured Eggerthellaceae bacterium | reverse complement strand
ACGCCCAGCTCAAAGCCATCCCAGTTCCCGGAGGCGCTTGCTGCAGTCGACGTTCCAAGCAGCTTTCCGTTCCGGTAGAGGCTGAGCTTTTTCCCGTCGGTGCGGAATTCCAACAGACTCCATACGCCTTCGCTGTAATAGGCTTTTCCGGCGTTCGTTTCGTCAAAACGTCCGTTGATCGTCACGCCCGCATACAGACTGCCGTCGCCGGTGTTCTTCTTAAGCGTGTGCATGACAAACTGGCCCCAGCTGTTTTTGGCGCCTATGACATGGTTATTATCCCCGTCAAAGGTCTTCGGCTTGTAGACGAAGAACAGAGAGAAATTGTCCATGCTCCCCTGCATGGTCGGGATATCCATCGCGTCCTTTGTCTTGTTTTCCGTCTCAAAGCGGACGGCGGGCAGCGTTCCCGCTGCGTTTGGAACCAGAACCGGCATGGCCGTACCTGTGTGCGCTACGCCGTCGTTCTGATTTGCCGTCTGATCCGGCCAGCGGGTCAGGACGCCGGACGCGTCTTTCTCAACGTGCGATGCGTCCAGCCAGACCCATGCGCTTTTCAGCAGCGTCTGGGCTGTCTCCTCGCCCGTTACCTGCACGGTGCAGCTGGCGCTGATCGTCTGATCCTCCGCGCTGGCCGCCGTGATGACGGCGGTGCCCGCGCCCACGGCGCTTACAAGGCCGTCCGTGACAGTCGCGATCTGCGGTGCGCTGCTGCTCCAGAGGAGCTGCTTATTTTCCGCGGTTTCCGGCGAGACGGCCGCCGTCAGCGTCAGCTTTTCGCCGAGCTTCAGGCTGGCCTCGGTCTGCGAGAGCGAAACACCGGTCACAAAGCTGACATTCTCGTCGTATTTTGCGCGCAGATAGCGCGTGACGGCTGTCTGCTCCGTCTGTTCCAATTTGCGGTCATAGACGATCAGCTCCGCAAGCTCGCCGTCCAGCCCGACCTTTGCGTTTTCAATACCAAGCCGGAATTTATCCCAGCGCACCGGCTGCGCCGTCACATTCTTTTCCTTCAGCAGAGCGCCGTTTTTATAGAGCGCGACCTTGCCATCCTGATAGGTGAACTGCATCACGGCCAGCTCCCCGGCCTGATACGCGCTGACGGTCTCACTGTCCGTGATCCGGCTTTTTTCCGGATCCTTGCCCACACTGTCGCTGCAGAAGCCGGCATACAGGCCACCGGAATTGTTGGTATGCAGGTTGAACATCGTCCAGTTGTCCGCGCCGATGAAGTGATAGCCGCCGTTCGGCACAATGCGCGGGCGGTACACGAAGAAGACCGAATATGCGCTGCGGTCCCAGCTCTCCGGCAGCGGCTGGCCGAAGTCAATGATCTGGTTGCCGCCTGTGAATTGCAGCGCAGGCTTGCCGCCTATGCTGTTCTGCACCAGAACGGGCGTCTTTGCGCCGTTCAGGGGCGTTCCGTTATGCCCGTTTCCGGACTGGTCTGCCCATTGGGTCAGCTTTCCGTCCGCGTCCGTGCTGACGCCCGCGTCGGCGCGGACCCAGAGCGCCGCGTTCTGCACTGCCTCCGGCTCCTGCGCAAGCGCCGCCGGAAGGGCGGAAAGCAGAAGGCTCAGGAGGAGCAGCAGCGCCAGCGCGGCTGATGTGATTCGTTTCATGTGTATTCATCTCCTTTTTTTATTTCTCCTGTGCGTAATAGTACAGGCAGCTTTTGTAGTCGATTTTAAAGGACGCGCGCGGGCGGTCGCCGAGGACCTCCCAGGTGTG
>CAKUDT010000386.1 GCA_934645125.1 uncultured Eggerthellaceae bacterium | reverse complement strand
CGGGATTTCATAGCCCACAAAAGCGTCAACCATGAAATCGTGCATGAGCTCCCACGAAACGTAAGGGCGTGTTTCTTCCTGCATGTATTCCTCCCGTGTTGGTTCTTCGACTCGACCATTATACGCGTACCGGGCAGGTCAGCACGCGAAACTGAAAGACAATTCAGAAAGGCCAATCGTTGTGCGCATCGTGCAGGCGATTTGGGGGCGAGCATGGGGGAAGCTGCTGGGAAATGCGCAGCAAGGGCCGGGTTGGGGCTTTGAGCGGGGAAGGGGGGCGCAGGGAAATTGCAAGTTGTTCGGGGTGATGCGATGTCGCGGCAGGTGGTGCTGCCGTTCGCGCCTTAGGTGTCCTGGGTTCGCGCTGCGTTGCGAGTGCTTGTGAAGGGGCGCTTCGAAGAAGTGGTAGAATTGCGTGTTACGTTATGAGAGCCTGCTTTGGCGGCTTCGGGCAAGTTCGATCTTATCGCCGCGAAACGCGGATGCGGAAGGGGAAAACGAACACATGACGCGTCACCGCAGAAAGCGACCGAGGAAGGAACGACATGCATGGCATCGCAATGGCAAAAACCCACTTCATTGAACTGTTTGAAGAAATGAAGAATCATTTTTGCAGCAAGGCAGAAACAATGAAAACGACATGTTGCCGGACTGGATTGGGTAAGGGTAAAAAAATGCCGCATAGGTTGAAAACCGCCTTGTCGTGCAAGATTGGCAAGGTTGGCGCGGCGGCGTTTGCCCTTACCGCGGTTTTTTCCGTATGTTTGGTGAGCCCTGCAAGCATTGCAATGGCGCTTGACGAAGACGAGCCTTCACTTGCGTCGGAGCAATCGTATTCTGCCTACGAAAAGCCTGAGGCCCCCATGGTCATGGCGCTTCCCCTAAAAGACGGAAGCGTTGTTGTGTTCTGGACGGAATCGCCCTTAACCAGCCAAGACCCTGATGTTGACCAGCGCAGCTACACGTATCATCAGTACAGCGGTGACCCTGCGTCGGGCTTAAAAACCATGGTGGAGGTCTGGAGCAAGACGGATGAGGTGCAACTGATTCCCTCAGACACGATTTGGCCGGGGTATCGCTATACGGTGCTTGTGGAGGCGGTGAACGACATGTGTCCCGATGACGACCCGAACAAAATGGCCTCATCGGAGTATTTCACCTTCGTTGCTCCCAAGGCGAGTTCTTACGAAATTGGCGATGTGAACGGCAATGGCGTTGTGAATGTTGTTGATGCTCAGATCGCGTACGAGCTTGCCACGACGGACCATTACAAGGATCGTGCTGATTACGATGAAATGACGGCGCGCGCCGAGGTGATACTTGACGGCCAAATCGATGCGGTCGACGCCTTTGTCATTCAATACGCGGCGTTCCATGGCTGGCTGTAGTTTGTGGGTGTCAGGGGGTGATTCGCGTCGCCTGATAAGGGATTATGCGGTTGCGACCTGCGCAGATGGTGGGTTATGCGAAGCGTGCGGTCGGCACGTGGCGAAACGCCGAGAGGTGCGCCGTGTGGAGTGCATGGTGCACAGGGCGGGTCAGAACAGAGCAAAAGCGTTCGAAAACCGTTTTTTTCGTATGATTTCGCTCTAGCAAGGCGAAAAAGAGGAAAATAGAAAATCACTGCGCGCTTGCGCTTGTTTGTGCTTGCGGCGGGTTTGTGGCAAAGAGCGGTCGGGACACAGGCGACTTGCGGCAAACTTTCAGCCTGTAAACTGACGGTTTGGAACG
>CAKUDT010000385.1 GCA_934645125.1 uncultured Eggerthellaceae bacterium | reverse complement strand
AAATTGGCCGGCAGTCCTCAAATCCTAATTTACCGACATCCCGGCAATAAACCGTCGTCTGTTAAGGTTCCAGCCAGCTCTCTCCCCAGAACAAATCCGGATCCAGAGAAACACCGGAAAGAACCGCCTGTGTTCCAAACCACGCGCCATCTTCTTCCTGTGCCCAAACCGATCCCAATATCTCGCCGGCAGCAATGGTATCGCCCTGCTCCACCGTTACCTCAGAAAGGCCATAATACCATGTAAAAAGGCCCAGTCCATGCTGCACAACCACTGTCAGGCCGCCTTGATCCAGACGGCCGGCAAAAACCACTGTCCCTGTGTTGGAGGCCGCGATCTGTGTATTCTCTGCAAGGCGCCACCATACCGAGCCGTTCATCTGCGCCGGCTGCTCCTGGAAGTTTTGCCGGTACGCAAGCAACGGCTCGCCTTCCAGCGGAGCCTGGAAAGAACCGCGCCAGGCCTTTCGTGTGCCTGCGGTCGACTGAAAGTTCTGCCAGACTTCTGCAAAGGACAGTACCGTCTCCTCTTCTTCCGTCGTCAGCGGAAAAAGCAATTCCTCTGTTTGCGGAATAGCAGCGGACACCTCAATTTGATGCTCACCGCTGACTCCCGTTCCGGACACGAAAAGAGGATACTTTCCTGAACGCTGCGCCGCTACCAGGCAAGCACACACACCCTCCTGCTGTTTGACAAACGCGCTTGCCTGGCCCAGACCGGTGGTTACTTTCAAGCTGCCGGGATCTTCGGGATTGGTAACGGTTACCGTAAACAGGCCTCCCTGCGCCACTTTCTGCGCCGAGACCAGAACCTCCGCTTCTTTTTTCACCAGCAAATCCAGCGAATATACACACCGGCCTGAATACCTCCGGGCGGAAGTTTCCACCCACTGGGCGGTCACCCGCATTTCATAGCGTCCGCTGAGCGGTGGGCTGAACTGGTCCAGTTCGCCGGCGTCTCCTTCGAAAACCGTTTCATCGGAATCGGACAGCAGGATTTCCACCCGGACCGATTGCGGCTCAATTGAAAAAGAAAGCGCCATTCCCCGGTAATCTTCCGGCGACAGTGTCCTCTGCTCATCCTGGATTAAAACGCCGTCCATGAAAATACTGTTATCGATTTTTTTATACTGCCACCCGTTTTCAATACAATGAAGCGTCAGGCTCTGCGAGCCTTCGGTTACGGTCATGGTAGGGGCATCTTCAATATACTCAAACAAATCGTCCAGCGTATCACTGGTTAAAAGCTGCAGTACGGAACGGGTATCCAGCAGATAACAGCTGCCGTTTGGATATTTCATGACAAACTCATTGGTTCCGTCTGTCAAACGGTACAACGAAGGCTGCAATTTTTCCACGCCGTTTTGGTAAGCGGCAAATGCCAGTACAAAATCATCATACCGACTGCCGTCCTCCAATTTTTTTTGATGGGAGAGAATATCGCTCAGCAGTTCCTTTTCCCTGTCGGATAAGCGATGCAGAATGTTTTGATCCTGACGGCTGACCCAGACATCCATATTCTCCTGGATTTCCGGAATTTTTTCCTGGCCGAACAGAAGTCCGGATAAAATCGCCAGCAGCGACAGCAAAACTGCCACCGCAATCAGTTTCCCGCTTTGGCTCATGGCCACTCCCCCCTTTTTCTTTATCTTATCATTCCGCCATCCAATTCTCAACTTTTTTTACACAGTAGAAACCGGGTTTCTGCACCAAAAAATTCATAAGATGTTTCTGG
>CAKUDT010000384.1 GCA_934645125.1 uncultured Eggerthellaceae bacterium | reverse complement strand
ATTGCCTTGAGCGCTGCCGTTTCGCACCTATTCGGTGAATATCCCATGTTTCCATATTTCGTGACGTGCACGGCGGCGCTGGGCTGCGGTATTACCGTGCTGGTGCTGTTCATTGACAGCGACAACATTTGGGGAGAGCGCAAGGAGAAGCACCGCCAGGTCGAAGAGAAATCCGATGACGATGACGACGCCGTTTCCGAAGGCCCTGGCCGCTGGAAGCTTGCTTGCAATGACATTTGCTGCCGCTACGACCTTTCCCCGCGCGAGCGCGACGTGTTCATGCTCATTGCCAAAGGCAGAAACGCCGAGTACGTCCAAAACGCGCTGTACATTTCGGGGCACACCGCCAAAACGCATATCTCAAACATTTACAAGAAGCTTGATATCCACTCTGTTCAGGAGCTTCTTGACTTGGTAGAAGCGGAAAAAGCCGAAAAAGAGAAACTAACGCCGCAAAGGTGAGCGCTTTTCAGGCTTTTGGTACCGTGGGGCTGATTGCTTTTTGCCCGCTGCGTTCTTATTATTGGTCACGCCAAGTGCGATTTATCCGTTGGCCGCATGGATAAATCGCTCGATCCTCTTTTTAGCTCGCATAACATGAAAGGCTTGCCGTAACAGGCCTACCCTTTGAAGAATTGGGGAAAAGGGTACGCTGGCTGCCTTTCGTATCGACGAAGGAGGGTACTTTATGGAAAAAGCCTCTGAAATTACGATGGGACGTCGTTGGTTGATGTTCGTGACGATCTTCATCGTTGGCGTTCTTGCGGCATTCTGCCAGTTTAAGGCACCTGTTTTGTTCGCAACTGAATTTACTTCAGAGCTTGGCTTTACCGATGCAAATATTGGTTGGGTTATGTCGGTGTTCTCGCTGATCGGCGTGGTATTGGCATTCCCCGCAGGCGGCATTCTTGCGAAGCTTGGCGCAAAGAAGAGCCTTATGATCACCGCCATTGCGCTTGCCATTGGTGCGGGTGCTGGTGCTTTAGTCAACAATGCAACTATGATGCTTGCGACGCGTTTTATCGAAGGCATTGGCATGGGCTTGATTTCCGTTGTTGGTCCTGCTGCAGTTGCGGAAGTTATTCCTCAGCGTAAGCAGGGTCTTGCAATGGGCATCTGGAGCGTTTGGTTCCCTGCGGGTGTTGTTGTCGCGTTCAACATTACGCCGTTTATCTATGCTACGGCGGGCACGTGGCGCGCTGCTTGGTGGTTCGCGTGCATCGTGGCCATTATCGCTTTGGTTTTGGTTGCGGTTATTTATGTTGAGACTAAGCAGGAAGCTCCTGCGGCGGCTCCCGCAGCCGAGGGCGAAGCTGCTCCCGCGGCGGCTCCCGCTGCTTTGAAGCCCGATATGTTTAGCGTTATCTTGATTGCCGTTGTATTCTGCGCATGGAATATCTTCAATGCAGGCGCTATCGGCGGTTTCTATCCTGCATACTTGGCAGACGTTCATCACATGGACACCCAGCTTGCTGGTTCTGTTGCAAGTATTACGAACATTCTGGTTCTTGCTCTTGGCCCCATCTCTGGTTTTGTTGCAGACAAGTTTAACCTGCATAAGAGCCTGATGGTCTTCGCCATGATCGGTGCGGTTGTTATGCTGACGTTTGCGTTTGGCAGCAACCTGACGCTCACGTACGTCTTCGTGTCCGTCTACAGCATCTTTTCCGCTTGCTGCGCAACGGGCGTATTCTCCAGCGTTCCGCTGTACGCTCGCGACCCTGCCAAGATCGGCTTCTGCATGGCTATTGTT
>CAKUDT010000383.1 GCA_934645125.1 uncultured Eggerthellaceae bacterium | reverse complement strand
GTGTACGCGGCTGCACATCTGATCCTCCGAGTTCATGAAGCGCATTTCGCCGCGACAGCGCTCGTTCGCGGGGAACAGAACCTCTGCGGACACGCCTGCACGTAGCGCGGAATGGGAAATGACAGAAACCAGCTCGTCAATGCGCTCGCGTAGACGATACCGCGAATCTACCAGGCTCGATGAAAGCAAGAACCCCAAAAGCTCGTTGAGGGCATGGCGCGCTTCGGCCTTGTCAGCCTGACGGACGGCATCAATAAGCTTGCGCTCGAACTCAACCGGATACTCCTTCAGGTGGACAGATTTTAGGCCCAAAAGCGGTGCATCGGCGCCATACGGACGCTGCGCGTGAGGCGATGAAAGCGACGTTATGCCCTCCGAAGAGCTAAAGCCGAACATGGCGGTTGAGAACACAAGCGCGAGCTTTTGTAGGTATTCGCCGGTACGCAGGGGAATGCCGTCCTCTTCGTCCACTTCACGGAAGGCGTCGGGCGCAACGCTGGTATCGGCAGACGTCTCAATGCGAACGGGACCGATGGTCGCAGCAGCCACCAGACGGCTGTCTACCACAACAGGTGCGCAGAAGAACAGGTTATCCTCGGGGCAAATGTACAGGTAGCTGCCGTTGGCGTTGTCGGCAAAGATAGACGCCAAACGATGCACGCGTTCGCACCCTTCGGGCCAGTTCTTGCCGTTGGTGATTGCCTGAGCATGCGGGCAAAGCTTTTTGCAGGAGCAGCGCGCGAAACGCACTTCAACGCCAAACTGCTCCGACGGATTGAAGAGCGTAACACCCAAACCGCTTGTCACGCTAAACGCCGAGACAACACTTGCCGCACGTTCCTCGTCGTAAAATGAATTTGCCATAATCCTCTTATTCTTATCTACTTCTCTCTTTGCGAAAGCGCACTTGGGCTGCAGGAATGCCCCATCCAACCGCTGCGCTCAATTCGTAAAACCATCAGGCAAAACTTTTCCATTGTCGAAAACCTGCCTGACCGATTTCGCGAAATATAACTTTCTTGTCTTTTCTCGCATTTGAAAAATAGCACATTCTTGAGCACAACACGTAAATTGCTCTATAAACGTTACGCTTAGTACCCTATC
This sequence comes from uncultured Eggerthellaceae bacterium, assembly GCA_934645125.1. Lineage (GTDB taxonomy): Bacteria > Actinomycetota > Coriobacteriia > Coriobacteriales > Eggerthellaceae > CAKUOV01. The sequence goes on along the minus strand of CAKUDT010000383.1, from coordinate 674 downwards.
GTTTTGCAGGGAGTTGACAAAATACGTCAATTTTTCCGCAAAATCGGTCATGTACTTTTTTGAGATTGAACGATTGCACTTTTCGGAGCAGGCAGGGCACTGCGCACGAAGCAGGCTTGCTCTTTTTTGCGGTTCGAACATTGTCTACAATACGGAAAGACACAAACCAAGCTCTTTGCGAAGGGGCGCGAACGGTCCAAGGCTCGCGCGTCAGCAGCAAATTTACTCGAAAAAAGGAGCGCCCATGGACACAACGATGTGCTATATCCAGCAAGGCGATAACTATCTCATGCTCTATCGCAACAAGAAGGAAAACGACCCCAACCAGGGAAAATGGATTGGCGTGGGCGGCAAATCGCTGCCAGGCGAAACGCCTGAAGAATGCGTGCTGCGCGAAGTCGAGGAAGAAACGGGCTTCCTGCTGCTCGATTGCAAGAGCCGCGGCATGGTGCGATTCGTTTCCAATACCTGGGAAAACGAGGACATGTACGTGTTCACCGCGACGAATTTCGCTTTTCCGCCCACCACGCCGCTGCACGATGGACTCCCTTTGCCCGAATGTGCCGAAGGAACACTTGCCTGGATCAACGAGGCCGATGTGCTTGACCTTCCCCTTTGGGAAGGCGATCGGCATTTCCTGCGCAAGCTCATGGCGGGCGACGCAGATGTATCCA
>CAKUDT010000382.1 GCA_934645125.1 uncultured Eggerthellaceae bacterium | reverse complement strand
GTTGATAACATTTTCGTGTACGTGCCGCTGCCGTACGTGAAGACCATGTAATACATGGACGTTGAAATGTATCGCTACTTCATAGGCCGCGAGGATCAAAGCGTGAACGAGAGCGTTATGATGGGCCGCATTGACCAGCAGCTGCGCATCACGCGTGTTATGATTGATGCATGCGATATCGAAAACGATGTGCACGATAAGAAGCTCGCACGTTATATGAATAATTACCTTGCCATGATGATGTGCATCTGCTCTATTTTCCTGCGCATGATAAACGATGGCGATTCGGAAGAGAAACGCGCTTCTATCTGGGAATACCTAAAGGAGAAGCGCCCCGCAACGTATGAACGCCTGCGTCGTATGCCCATTGACTTCTTGGTGAACTTGCCGGGCGAAAACGGCCGCAAGATTGGTATTGCGGGCTATCGTTTGGCTCAGCGCATCTTCAAGTTCAATTAGTTTATTGCGTGCGCGTCTTGCGCTCGCGGCGCGCTAGTGTACGTTTGCGTGTGGACCGCTCTTGCAACCAGAACAACAAAGGGGAAGTGTCGCGATTGCGGCGCTTCCCCTTTTGATTCTTGCGGATTGGGCGTAGTGGGCGGCGGTTGCCGGATGATGGTGGCGTCCTGCGTGCTGCGGGCGTTTGTTTCCGACGGGCTGCTCTACCGCATTGCGACGGCTACTGCTCCAGGATAATGTGGCGCAGCGCTTCGACGAGTTTTTCATTTTCTTCGCGCGTGCGAACGGATACGCAGAAGTAGCGGCCCTTTTCCAGGCCACGAATGTCATCGAGCTTGCGAATGAGGAAGCCGTGCATACGCATCTTGTCTTCAAGTTCTTCCACGCTGCTTGCGCCTAAATCCATGCCTTGCGGTACAAGATACGAGCACATAACGTAGTTGCCCTCGGCGGGGAAGATATCGATGCCGGGAATCAGACTGAGCATGCATTGCAGCCAGGGAATTTCGCTTTCCAGGAACTCGCGTGCCTTCTCCAGATTGTTATGCTCTATCAAAAGGGGCGATATGACCTCGGCGAAGAGAGATACGGAGCTGCTGTCGTAGAAGTTTTCTATTTGCTCGACGGTGCTTGGGTGCGCCACCAGATAGCTCATAGGGATGCCCGGCAGCGCCATTGATACCGAGATCGAACGGATGATGATCAGATTCTTGTATTGCTGCGTGAGCGAGGTGTAGCTTTCGCCCGCAAGCGTGAGCTCGATTGAGCTTTCATCCACAATGACCCACGAACAGGTTTCCAGATAGCTGATGAGCGTTGATTTATGCAGCAAGCGGCTCGTGGGATAACTGGGGTTGCCTAAAAGCGCGGCATCGAACGTGATGCCTTGCGCGCGGCTCAGCGACGGCTCGGGTGCCAAAAAGCCCGCGCGGCCTGCGATATCCACCACGGTGTGACCTGCGTTTCCTATTGCCAGCGCATAGCCAACTTCGCTCGGTGTGGTAATACCTACCGAGCAGGGCTGATACGTTTGCGCAACGGCGCGGATAAGGTCTTTCGTGGATGAGCCGATAATGAAAGAGCTGGTGGGAAGGTTGTGGAACGTGCTTAAGCTGCTTTTCAGGGAATATCCTTCGCGGTCGGCGGTAAAATTTGCGGCACCGCAGGCCAGAGCCTGATTCATGGCGTCAATAAGGGGCGCGGGCGTGCCAAGCGGATTTGAGATGCTCGAATGATCCGTAAACGCTGCGCACGTGCCCATATAATAAGGAGGCGTCAGCGAAAGAGCAGGAAGGGGCGTGACCAGGTTGCGCACGGGAAGCG
>CAKUDT010000381.1 GCA_934645125.1 uncultured Eggerthellaceae bacterium | reverse complement strand
TCACGGAATTCTTCATCACGTTCGCCAGCGACCAGAACATTGCGAACCTGCACGACTGGTCCGTGGGTAGCTTCTCAGGCATTGGCTGGAACGACGTGAGCGTTATCATTGCCGTGATTGCCGTGGCATCGGTGCTTACGTTCGGCCTGAGCAAGCCCATTAGCGCCTATCAGCTGGGCGAAAGCTACAGCCAAAGCATGGGCGTGAACGTGAAGGTCTTCCGCGTAACGCTCATCTTGCTATCCAGCTTGCTAGCCGCAACGGTTACCGCGTTCGCCGGCCCCGTATCGTTTGTGGGCATTGCCGTACCGCACCTGATCAAAAGCTTCCTGAAAACCGCCAAGCCGCTCACGGTTATCCCCGCGTGCTTCTTGGGCGGCGCCATTTTCTGCCTGGGTTGCGACTTGATCGCACGTACCATCTTTGCTCCCACCGAGCTTTCTATCAGCGCTGTTACCGCCGTCTTCGGCGCGCCCGTTGTTATTGCGGTCATGCTGCAGCGCAAGAAGAAGGTGGTATAAATGGCCCTGACGCATACGGAAAAAACCCAACAGGAAGAAGTCATGCCCGCGTTCCTTTCAAGCGACGCGGCGTGCAGTGCGCAGGGTAGCGCTGCGAACACGGGTGCCGAGATTTGCGCCCTTCACACGAACAACTTGACGGTGGGCTACGAAGGCGTGCCCCTGATCAGCGACATTGAAATCAAGCTGCATCAAGGCGAAATGCTCACGCTTATCGGCCCGAACGGCGCCGGCAAATCGACCATTTTGAAGTCCATCGCCAAGTACCTGGAACCCGTGGGTGGCACCGTATTCATTGGCGAGAACGACTTGCATAAGATGTCGCCGAAAGATTTGTCCACAAGAATGTCCGTTGTGCTCACGGGACGTCTGTCCACCGAGCTTATGACCTGCCGCGATGTAGTGGAAACGGGGCGCTACCCCTACACGGGCCGCCTAGGCATTCTGTCGGATGACGATCACCGCGTGGTGGAAGAGTCCATGGATCTGGTCAACGTCACGGAAATCGCCGACAAAGACTTCACCCAAATCAGCGATGGCCAGCGCCAGCGCGTGCTGCTTGCGCGCGCCATTTGCCAAAAACCCAACATCATTGTGCTCGATGAGCCCACCTCGTTTTTGGACGTCCATTACAAGCTGGAGCTTTTGAGCTTGCTGCGCAACCTGGCGAAAGCGCAAGGCATTGCCGTTATCATGTCGCTGCACGAGCTTGACCTGGCACAAAAGATTTCCGACACCATTATGTGCGTCAAGGGCGATCGCATTTTGCGCTACGGCGCGCCGCAGGATATCTTCACGCGCGAGACTATCCACGAGCTGTATTCGCTTGACAACGGAAATTACAACCCGCTGTTCGGCAGCGTGGAGCTCTCCCCCACCCCGGGTGAACCGCGCGTGTTCATTATTGCGGGATCCGGCACAGGCGCAGCAACATTTCGCCTGCTCCAGCGTGCATCCGCTCCCTTTGCGGCGGGCGTGCTGTTCGACAACGACGTTGATTACGCTTTGGCGCGCGACCTATCAAACAACATTGTCTCAAGCCCCGCGTTTGCCCCCGCAAGCGCTGATGCGCTCAAGCAAGCGAAAGAGCTGCTGGCGCGGGCAAATGCGGTAATCTGCTGCGACACGGCAGAGCATCCCATGAACGAAAGCAACGCCGAGCTGCTTCGTTATGCCCATGAACTGGGAAAACGCATTATCGATGCAACGCAAGGCCTTTCGGTATCGCACGTAGAGGGGCTTTAGCGCATGGCATTCGAAG
>CAKUDT010000380.1 GCA_934645125.1 uncultured Eggerthellaceae bacterium | reverse complement strand
GCTGCCCGTATCTGTTACGCCTGCGGCAGCCTCGGCTCCGACGGCCGGGTCGTCTGTTTCGGACACTGCTACATCGGGGTTGTCCTCGAGCGTCTTTAGGTACGCTTTCACCAGCTCGGGGTCGAATTGCGTGCCCGCATTGCGCGCGAGCTCTGCTTTTGCCGTCTCTGATGAGATTGCCTTTCGGTACGGACGATCATGCGTCATGGCATCGTAGGCGTCTACAATGGAAATGATGCGCGAAAGCAGCGGGATTTGCTGCCCCGATAGACCTTCGGGGTATCCTTTGCCGTCCCAGCGCTCGTGATGGTGCAGAATCAGCTTCGCAATGCCGCTGAGCTCGGGCGATGCCTTTGCAATCTCGTAGCCTTTTTGACAATGCGACCGCATAATGCGCCACTCGTCTTCGTTTAACTTGCCCGGCTTGTTCAGAATTTCCAGCGGTACGCCAATTTTGCCAATGTCGTGCATAAGGCATAGAAGCATGAGCGTGCTTTGTTGCAAGTCGGATAGGTTAAGCTGTTTCGCCAGAAGTTCTCCGGCGCGGCGCGTGCGGGCAACGTGATCTTCCGTTTCGCCATCGTTTTGGCGTTGTGCCTGAACAAGCGATGAAAGAAGCGACACATGCGTGGAGCCGTCGTCCAGCAACTTGCGGTTGTTCATGCTGCATAGGGCTACGTTTGCCGCGTCGTGCACGCTCTTCCTTTTATCATCTATGTCGCACGTTGCATACTGGACACCGTGGGGAGCAACGGCGTTTCCTTCGGTGCGCTCGGCGTTAATGGCGGCAATTCTTTCAATCGCTTTTTTCGTGAGCGCTTTAGCTTCTTCTCTGTCCATGTCATAGCAAATCGCAAGAAGTGATCCAGTTTCTAAGCGTACGAAGTACGTGCTGGAAGGAAACGTGGTGGCAAGGCATTCGGCCACAATGCGCAAGTTTTCGTTTCCCGCTTCGTAGCCGCCCTTTGCATTGATGCGTGCCAGGCCGTTGATGTCGAACGCGATTACGCCTGCGGGATTATTCGATGGTTGCTTTCCGTTTTCCGCATGGTCGCGAACAGGAAAGTCTCGATTAAACGCCGCCTTCGTATGGAACCCGGTAAGCGGGTCGATTTCCAGGGAGTTGTTGACGCAGGTAAGAAGATAGCCAGCGAATTTGCCGCGTTGGACAAGCGATTGAAACAGGCATTGCCAAGCAGTTGCTTCACCGTTTAAGATGAGATTCCAGGTGAAATGTGTCTTTCCGCTTGTTGACGCGTGGTCTTTTAGATGCTTCTCAAGATGTTGGTCTTTCACGAATTGCTCAAGCGTGTAGTAATCGTGCTGCTTTTCGGGCGGGACAATTGCCGCCGCCTTGCTGTTGCAGCTTACGAAGTGCTGATTGTAGTCAAAGAACACCACCATGCTGTCTAGCTCGTCCAGGGCCATTTTGTAACTGTCGGCGGCAACCAATGACTTTGCGTAATGATAGTGGCTGGCATAAAACGCAACGCCGCCAAAGCCGTACAGGTACACTGAGAAGTCGGGAATTTCTGGGTCGTGCAGGCAAAGGAACAGGGCGTTTGCGACTGCAAGGTAAACGATAGTGAGAAGTGGCGCAAGGTAGCGGCGCAGGTATACGCGTGGTATTTCGTGAATTCTCTTACACAAGCAAGCAATCGAGAACGCCACTGCCGCATACGAGAGCAGCATGTGCGCATAATACAGAGGTTTCGGTTCAAAAAGCCAGCTGATCAGGGAATTGTCTACATGCGTATAGTCCATCATGAGCCCGTTTAAAGGGTTGGTCATAAGG
>CAKUDT010000379.1 GCA_934645125.1 uncultured Eggerthellaceae bacterium | reverse complement strand
TGCCTAAACACCATCAATAATGCAAATAGGAATTTGTGCGCGATAGAAAAACAGCGCGTGCGCTCCTAGAATCTTCAAACAGAGGATGCGTATTTATGCGCCTTGAAAGAGGAAAGGAGAAAGTATGGCCGACTATAAAGAATGGTTGGAACAGCTTGATCGCAAAGCCTACCACGATGGAGAGTGGCAGTGGGACGAAGACGGCTTCACCGTCACCCGTACCACCCATTGGTCGCCTCCGGGCTGCCACATGGGCTGCGGCGTGTTGCTTTACACCAAAGACAACAAACTGGTGAAGGTGGAGGGCGACCCGCTGAACGCGGTTGCAAACGGCAAGCTGTGCGTTCGCTGCTTGGCAATGCCCGAAGCAGTAAATAACCCCGATCGTTTGAAGTACCCGCTGAAGCGCGCTGGCGAGCGCGGCGAGAACAAGTGGGAGCGCATTTCTTGGGACGAAGCTTACGATGAAATCACCGAAAAGGTTCTTAAGATCAAAGAAGAATTCGGTTCTCAGTCCATCGTTGTTGTTCACGGTACCGGCCGCAACATTGGTTGGCAGGTTCCCTACTTCGCTTCTGCCTGCATGGAGACCCCGAACGTTTCCACGTTTGGCTTCACGGGCTTTGCTTGCTACCTGCCCCGCATGATTGGCACTTCCGCGAAATTCGGCGATATGTTCATCTCCGACGCATCGCAACAGCACTGGGATCGCTACAACAACCCCGATTGGCAAGTTCCGGGCGTTATCTTGGTGTGGGGCAACGAGCCCATCAAGTCTAACGCCGACGGCTTCTTGGGTCACTGGCTGGTTCAGTGCGTGCAAATGGGATCCAAGATCATCTCCGTTGACCCTCGCCTGACCTGGTGGGGTGCGCGTGCAGCTTACTGGTTGCCCGTCCGTCCTGGCACCGACGCCGTTGTTGCTATGGCAATGCTGAACGTCATCATCGCCGAGGATCTTTACGATCACGACTTCGTTGATTGCTGGACGTTTGGCTTTGACATGCTTGCCGAGCGCGTTGCAAACAAGACTCCCGAGTGGGCGTCTGAAATCTGCGAAGTTGACCCCGAGGTTATTCGCGGCGCCGCACGCTTGATTGCTACTTCTTCGAGCTGCGCTTGCCAGTGGGGCTTGGCCTTCGAACAGCAAATTGCAGCTTTGGGCGTTACCGAAACCGTGGCCGACATCATGGCCATTACGGGCAACATCGATGTTCCTGGTGGTCAGATTGTTGCCGAGATTGATCCTGCTCCCGGTGTTGAGGACAAGCTTGCGACGGAAGGTGAGAAGACCGAGTTCAACTTGGACAAGGCCGACGCTGGCGCAGATGACAACTCTGCTGAAGATGCAGCACGTCCGACCCGCCGTATTGGTTGGGACAGCCTGCCGGAAGACCTGCGCAACAAGACCATTGGCTACAAAGAGTATCCTTTGTACGTTGACAACATCCGTAACGCTCAGGCCGACATGATGTTCGACGCTATGACCAAGGGCGAGCCGTACAAGATTCGCATGGGTTGGATCCAGTCCACCACGCTTTTGGCTCCTACCTGCTGCGCTCAACCTCATGGTTGGTACGAAGGTCTGAAGAACCTTGAGTTCTGCATGGCTACCGACGTATTCGTCACGCCCGCTATTGAAGCAGCTTGTGACCTGTTCCTGCCCTTGGCCTCTTGCGCTGAGAAGGATGACGTTGTAATGACCCATTACGGCGGATCTCCTGTCTTCTACGGTGCTGTTAACAAGGCTGTTGATGTAGGCGAAGTTAAAGCCGATATGGACCTTATCATTGAGC
>CAKUDT010000378.1 GCA_934645125.1 uncultured Eggerthellaceae bacterium | reverse complement strand
GTCCCCAACCCTGCTTGCGCGCATAAAAACGCTCGATGAAGAGCTGGAATGCAGCGAGATCGTTCGCAGCATGCCTGGTCACGACATTGTTGTGGTCGAAGGCTACCGAAAAAGCGGCTTGCCCTCCATTGAAATCATGCGCTCCGGAAACACGGCCGATGCCAACGTTGCGCGCGTGTTCGTGGAAGGAGCCAAGCGCGGCTTTTCCCTTGAGACTGACTTCACGCAGTTCGTGCGCGGTCTTTCGTCCGCGAACAACGCCGATGACCAGGTCCTGATTGAAGCAGCGCTTGAAGCAAAAACGCCCGTTTCGCAGCTCACGGGCGACCTTGCCCTTGACGTTGCCCAAAAAATGCCCGCAAGCAACACCGTGGCCGTGGTCACCGATATCCCCGAAGTGGTAGCGGCGACGCAAACGTACGGCATTCAGGCATTCCCGCTGGACGACATTACGCCCTTGGTGAACTTCATCGAAAAATATTACGTGCGCCCACGCGTGACCGTTGTCATCCAAGCGGGCGGAGAAAGCCGTCGCATGGGCCAGAGCAAGGCAACCGTGCCGTTTGGCGGACGTCCCATGATCTGCCGTTTGATTGAACGTCTCTCACCTGCCGCCGACGAGCTGGTCATTACCACAAACGAAGCAGAACGCTTGCAGTTCGTTCACGAGATGTACCCCGACCTGAACATTCGCCTGGTAAAGGACGAGTGCGATTACCGTGGCGCGCTGCCCGGCCTTTACACTGCAATCAAGTCCGCCACCAGCCCTTACGTTGCTGTAGTGGCATGCGATATGGTGCTGGCCAGCGCTTCGCTGGTGCGCGGCGAAGCCATTGAGATGAACGAAAAAGGCACCGATGTTGTGGTGCCCGTGAACAAGCATGGCTTCGAACCGTTCCACGCCTTGTACCGCAAAGAAACGTGCCTGCCCGCCATCAAGCAGCGCCTTGACGAAGGCAACAAGCGCGCGCAATCGTTCTTTGACCTGGTCAACGTGGAAGAATTCCCTCAGGCGCGCGTGCTGGAGACCTCCCCCATGGGCGGCTGTTTCGTGAACGCAAACACGCCCGAAGAGCTTGCGCGTCTGGAAGACATCTGCTTCGACTAACCTCGGAAGATGAGCGGCAGCCGAAAGGTCCCGCGCGGAAAAACCGGCGGGCGGCTTCCGCACAACGGCAATCCCGTAAAGCGCGACATCGCGGCGGCCGAAAGGTCCCGCGCAGAAAGATAACACCATGCCCGACTTCTCAAAACTGATCGAAATGAGCGACGCGCTTGTCCAAGACCACACGGTTCTTGACAAGCGGCGCTGCATGCCGCTGCGCAATACGTACTCGAAGTGCCGCCTGTGTGTGGACGCCTGCCCCACAGACGCCATCACACTTTTGCCGCGCACAATCGAGATCGAGAAGTCCGCGTGCGTCAACTGTGGCGCCTGCACCACTGTTTGCCCTGTTCAGGCACTTATGCCATTGACGCCGACCGACACCGAACTCGCGCAAGAAGCCGTGAGCGCCATCGAAGCCGCCGAAGGCGTTGCCTGCTTCGCATGCGCACGCATTATGGCACGGCGCGGATCGGACAAAACAAAAGTTGTCGCGGTCGATTGTCTTTCGCGCATCGAGGAATCGCTGCTGCTGCGCTTAGCGGCACACGGCATTGAGACCATTATTCTGGCCGATGGCGACTGTTCGACCTGCAAATTCAAGAAGTGCGGCCACCTTGCCCACGACCTGGCGTATGAAACCAGCGAACTGCTTATGGGCATGGGCAGCCCCGTGCGCATCCAATGCGTA
>CAKUDT010000377.1 GCA_934645125.1 uncultured Eggerthellaceae bacterium | reverse complement strand
GCATAATGGACATCAGATTGATATTCGGAATCAAAACGATAAGGGCAGAAAAGATAATCACAAACGTCAAGATGCCCTTGAACATGGGGGCTTCTTTCCAAGTGAAGTCAACACCCGCTTCCCAGCCGAACGCTTCGCAGATAACGAAAGCCGTGGTCAGCGGTAAAACGCATGCCGCCAAAAACGACGCGCCAATCAGGCCAACGGCGAACAGCATTTGCGCATAGGGACCCGCAAACGGCTCCAAAGCACGCGCGGCATCGGCAGCGCTTTCAATCGACACGCCTTCGGGATACAAAACGGCACCCGTGGTTACCACAATAAACCACGCCACCAGGCACGCCGCCACCGTTCCCGAAATCGCATCGACGCGCATGGGCAGCGCATCATCTACACTCATGCCTTTTTCCACAATGTTGCTTTGCATGTTGAAGATCATCCACGGCGCAATCGTGGTACCAACCATAGCAATCATCAGCGAAATATAATTCGTGTCATTCATGATTACGGGCGTAAACGTGCAGGCCAAAGCCTGTCCCCAATCGGGCTGCGCCATAACAGCCGCAATCACATACGTAATGAATACCAGCGAAATAGCTAAAAAGATGCGCTCGACGCGCTTGTAATTTCCGCCCACAACCAGCAGCCACACCACCAGCGCCGCAATCGGAACGGTCACATACTTGGAAACGCCGAACATCTCCATGCCACCCGCAATGCCCGCGAACTGCGAAATAATCGTTGCCACGTTGCCAATAAGCAACGCAACCATAGCAAGAGCGGTCAGACGAATACCAAAACGCTCGCGAATCAGCGCAGCGTAACCCTTGCCGGTAACCGCGCCCATGCGGCTTGCCGTAAGCTGGACAACCACCAAAAGGATGCACATAATGGGAAGCGCCCACAGCGTTTTATACCCAAACAGCGCGCCAACCTGGGAATACGTTGCAATACCGCCAGCATCGTTGCCCGCCATAGCCGTGATAACGCCCGGCCCCATAGCCGCCAAAATCACCATGAGCTTTGACTTTTTCGGCAACTTGCCTTTTTCCTCGCTCTGCGCTGGCTCTTCCCCTGTGGAAGTAGCCAGCTCAATGAGCTCTTCTTCCTTCATAACCATGATTTAGCTCCAGGGGTAGTGCAGCAGTTGTAAAAGGATAACGGTGTAGAGCGCTATAAACGCCAGCACGCCCAACACAATTCCCACCACAACAATTGGTTTGAACTTCTTTTCGATGGCGTCATCTTCAACAGCATCCCACGCGTCATCGGTGGTAACAATGCCCAAAATGGACCCATCTTCGTCCACAACAGGCAGCGCAGGCAAGTTATATTTGAAGATGGTCTCAACCACGTCGTCTTCAGTTGTGTCAGGTGTAATCGAAATGACCTCGTCAAACATGACGTCGTGCATGTGCTTCGACTCCGGAGCAAGCACCAGCGTACGCAACGATGCCACGCCAACTAACTTATCATACTCATCGCACACGTACACATGATGAATGGACGGATGATCCTCGGGAAGGGCACGCAGCAGCTCGATGGTATCGTGCACGGTGTCTTCCTCGTGCACTTGCACGAACTGCGTGGTCATCATGCCGCCAGCCGTACCGTCCTTGAAGCCCAAAAGCCCGCGAATCTCCGCTGCTTCCTCCACGCCCATCAGGCGCAATAGCGTTTCAGCTTTCTCGTATGACAAGTCACGTACAATGTCGGCTGCTTCATCGGGGTCCATTTTCGCCAGCATAACAGATGCCTGAGCATCGGGCAGATCGTCGATGAATTCCGCCTGATATTCGT
>CAKUDT010000376.1 GCA_934645125.1 uncultured Eggerthellaceae bacterium | reverse complement strand
GGGGGGATTCAGGTCACGCGGACCTTTTGTTATGACGGTCTCCAAGGCGGCGTTAAGCTCGATATAAACGCCCTCGATTCTTTGGTTCTGGTTTGACCAGGCGATATACGCGAAGGAAACCGCCAAGATAAGCGCTGCTACACCGCAGATGATTGCGGTGAACTTCAAGTGCAGTTTGGAGAGCAGGTCTTTTTCGGGGAGCGCGGTCATAGTGCGGTGCCTCTCGTGTTCGGCGGCGGTTACGGTTGTGGGGAAGGTGTCGCTGGTGGGCTGTGTAGGTGGCAAGTGGTGGGCTATGCCGGCAGCAACGCTGGAAGGCGTCGCTGGTGGGTCGTGCGGGCGGTGCTGCTGACGGGCGTTATCGGCGGCACCGCCGTTGGCAGCGAGCAGCTGCGGCGGCTGTGCCAGCGGGCCTCGCACCCGCGTTGTCTGCCGCGCAACATCTGCTGGCGGCGAGCGGCATCAGCACCGGCAACGGGCGCCTGTCGCGGAGTTGCCGCCAGCATCATCGGCGAGCAGCGACATTGGCACGAGCTGCGCGAGCGCCCATCGCGGCGCTACTGTGCGTCAGCGCCAGCCGCAGCGCCTCCGCCGCCGTCTTCGCCCAGGTTCAGGCGATACCCCGTTTTGCGCAGCGACTCAATGGTCACGCGCGAACCCACGAAGCGGAACTTCTTTCGCAGAAACGAGATGTACGCCTCAACGTTGTTGTCAACGGCCGTGCTTTCCACGCCCCATACCTTCGCGAGCAGCTGTTCTTTCGACAGCACTTGCGTGGGGTTGGAAAGCAGAATGCGCGCCAGGGAAAATTCCTTGAATCCCAAGTGGATTGACTTATCGCCGCAGGTCAAATCGTGGCTTTCCAGGTTGAGCGTTAAATCGCCGAACGTGACGGTCTCGAAAACCACCTGCCCCTGCCTACGCAAAAGCGCGCGCAAGTGCGCCAGCAGCTCGGCGGGGCTGAACGGCTTGGTCATGTAGTCGTCGGCGCCGGAATCAAGACCCACAATCTTGTCACGCACGGTGTCGCGGGCGGTCAGCAGCAAAATGGGCGTGTCAATGTGGTTGCGGCGTAGCTCCTTCGCGACCTCGAAGCCGTCCATCTTCGGCAGCATGACGTCCAAAATGATCACGTCGTAGATGCCCGAAAGTCCGTAATCCAAGCCGGACTGGCCATCGTGCACGGCGTCTACCTGGTAATCGGCTTCCACCAGTATCTGCTTGAGTGCCAGCGCCAGCTTCTTGTCGTCTTCAACAATGAGAATCTGCACGTCAAGCCCTTTCTGTCGTTTTCGCTTACATCTTGTTTTGCATTCCATTGTAGCGTGCGCGCTGAAAGTTTTCTTAAAGGTTTTGGCGGTTTGGCCGGCGTTTAAGGATTCTTTCAACCGCGCTTTTTAGCATGGGGGACGTTGAAAGGACGAGCTTTTGCGTTTTTGCCGCGCGAACTGCAGGGCGCAGGCAAGAGCTAAGACCGAAGCGAAGTCAAGAGCCGGTGCGATCCAAGCGCAACGCAGGGTTGCAGCTAAAGGCGGAAAACCAAAACAAGAGATAAAACGCAGGCGAAAGGACGAATTATGGAAGCATATGCAGCAACGTTCAAGCGCGTTGAGAAGAAATATTGTTTGAGCGCGGAGCAATACCGCATGATGTTGATGTGCACGCAGCAGTTTTTGCAGCCCGACGATCACCCGAAAACGGTGGTGAACAGCCTTTACTTCGACACTCCCGAAAACCAGCTGATCAGCCGCTCGCTGGAAAAGCCGCTCTACAAAGAGAAGCTGCGTGTGCGTTCGTATGGCATTGCTC
>CAKUDT010000375.1 GCA_934645125.1 uncultured Eggerthellaceae bacterium | reverse complement strand
TGAAGCTAGAAGATTTTGTTGTTTTTGCGGGTGCTGCGACCGGAAGCAAGCTTGACGCTTTCTTTGATGACGCGGATGTTGCTGTCGGTTCTCTTGGATTGCATAGAATCGGGATTTCCCTCGGTTCAACGATGAAATCCAGGGAGAATTGTGCCAGAGGCATACCGATAATCAATTCGTTCCCCGAGAAAGGTTTTAACGGGGACGAGGAGTTCACTCTCCTGCTTCCCAGCAATGACGACCCGATACCCATTGACAAGGTTGTCGCTTTTGCAAATAGGATGGCTACAGACCCGGAGACTGGCAGCAAGATGCGTGCCTTCGCCGAGAAGCAGTTCGACTGGAAAGTGCAGATGGATAAGGTGCTGAAGGTTCTAGAAGCGGAAGTTACGGATAAGAGAGGCAAGAAAGGCTAACATGGTTCAGCGTATATGCCGGCGTCTTGCCGTTGCGGTCGCCAACAGGACCACGCGTAAGGTTAAGAGGCAGATATATAAGAGTAGTAGCAGCGCCATCCGCCAGAAGGCATCTTGTTTAGGTAACGAGCTTGCCGAGGGTTTTAACGGGCACATTTTTGTCGATAGTGGCTCTGCTGGATTCAAGTCCTTCGATATCGAGATCCGGAGAGCTGCCGAGAGGATAATCGGTGGATCCTTCGTGCTTTTCGGGGAATGGTTCGATCTGCCAAGAGATATTACCGTGGAAGACGAATGGCGTACTGATTTCGTAGCTGGATATCGTTTTCCAGATGGGCCTTACGATGCCAATAAACCGGAATCTGGAGTTGCCGACATAAAGGTGCCATGGGAATACGGAAGGATGCAGTACCTTCTCCCCCTTGCGGCGGCATTTCGCCAAACAGGCGATGCAAGGTTCCTTGACTGTTATCGTGCCAAAGTGGGCTCTTTTGCCTCTGTGAACCCTATGGGGAGGGGTGTCCAGTGGACGTGCACTATGGAAGTCGGCATTCGCGTGTTCAACCTACTTTCCTCATACGAGCTGTTGCGGTGCGGGCTTTGCGAGGACGACCCAATGCATACGGTGATTGCGGAGCTTGCTTTCTGCCATGGTGAGCATATTTGGGCAAACCTCGAGACATCAGCTAGATTGCAAGAGAACAACCACTACATCGCCGACCTGCTTGGACTTGCCGCTGTCGTTGCGGCCTACCCCAACCTGCCCAAAGCACGGAAGTGGGGGGAATACACCCACAACGAGCTGATGAGATGCGTGCGGAAACAGGTTCTCGACGACGGTTGTTGCTTCGAGCGCAGCACCCGCTATACACGGCTGATGGGAGAGATGCTCTTCTTCGCGGGCAGGTGCTTTGCTGAAACGCCCTATAAGCTGCCTGTGGATTTCTTTGAGCGTCTTTCGATTCTAGGCCGTTTTCTTGATGCCGTAACAAGCGAAGATGGGTGTTCCCTTCAGATAGGTGACAATGATTCAGGACGCGTAGTGTGTATTTCACCTGAGCGCTATGATGACTTACGCCTCGTGAGCAGGCTGGCTAACAGGGAAATCGGTCCGGATGCTCCTGATGAAGCGTTCTTCGCCGAAGAAGAGCTGTTTTACGGTGCCTCCGGCCGTGTTGCATGTATTCCCTCATGGCGCGGAGGGGCGAGAACGTTTTATGATGCGGGTATGGCTCTTGCTAGGTATGGAAACTGGGCGTTGGGATTCTTCGCTTCCGATGGCTTTGTCGATGAGTCCGAGCCTGGACATACGCATAACGATAAGCTTTCCTTCACGCTTGGCTTCAAGGGCGTGCCGTTTTTTGTGGACCCCGGTTCTGGTGTTTATACGCGCGATCCCAAGGTGCGCAATATCCTGCGCGGTACCGCAC
>CAKUDT010000374.1 GCA_934645125.1 uncultured Eggerthellaceae bacterium | reverse complement strand
ACAGTAGACATGCTGACCTCGGTTGTTGAATACGGTACTGCAAAAGATGCCGCAATTGACGGCTATACGATTGCGGGCAAAACATCCACGGCAGAAGTCGCTTCCGACCAGGGAGGATACAAGGAAGGCGTTTATAATCTGGCGTTTTGCGGTTTTCTTCCCGACTCCACCAGCAAATTGGTATGTTTTGTGACAACCGGCGAGACACCCTACCAAACAAATGTGTGTGCCCCGTTTAAGGCTATAATGTCATATGCTATAGAGCGATACAAAATTTCGCCGAAATAAGGGAGAATCTCATGGCTAAAAAATGCGCGGAGTTTTTTTCGCAAATCGATTGCACCATTATCGGCAACGCCGACGAACCCATTGAAGGCATTGCCTACCGCAGCGATAAAGTGAAGCCGGGAGATGCATTCTTCTGCATTGTGGGTAAAGTGACCGATGGTCACTCTTTTGCGCAAGATGCCATTAATCGTGGTGCGAAAGTGCTGGTGGTGGAACGCAAACTGTACCTGGCCGATGCGACCGATGTGACCGAAGTTGTGGTAAGCGATTCGCGCAAGGCCATGGCCGCTGCAGCTGCCGCATTCAACGATTTTCCCTCTACGAAGTTTTCCCTGGTGGGCATTACCGGCACGAATGGCAAAACGACCACCACGTACCTGGTGAACCATATTGCCAGCGAAGCGGGTATGAAAACGGGCATCATCGGCACGGTAGGCGTTATCGCCGATGGCACGCTTGAGAAAACGGCGAACACCACACCGGAATCTTCCGATTTGCAGGCGCTTTTGGGTCGCATGGCGCAAAACGATCGCTCGGTGGTTGCCATGGAAGTAAGCTCTCATGCACTTGACTTGCTGCGCACGTGGGGGTGTCACTTCGCGGTGACCGCATTTACGAACCTCACGCAAGATCACTTGGATTACCATCATACGTTTGAGGAATATTTCGAGGCAAAAGCGCTGCTTTTTGGGAAGGATTATCCGTCTAAGCGCGTTATCTGCATCGACGATAAGTGGGGCAAAGAACTGTTGCATCGCTGTTCCAGCGCGGGCGACGACATTATCACCACTGGTTTCGAGAAATCTGCTCAGATTCATCCCGAAGAAGTTGAATATTTCCAGACGCACACGCGCGTGAAGCTTTATGCCTGCGGTTCCGTTTACGATTTCGATTACCCGCTGGTGGGTAAATTCAATGTATCCAACATGATGACGGCGTTCGGCATTGCGCTTTCGCTGGGCATTACTGCGCACAATATTATTGCTTCGTTCAAGAAGCCCGTTTTCGTTCCGGGCCGTTTGCAGCGCGTTCATACCGCCCACGATGGCGGCGTGTCCATTTTCGTTGACTACGCACATACACCTGACGCTTTGGAGAAGGCGCTCAGCGCGGTGAAGGCCTTGAGCGACAACCACACGATTGTGGTGTTCGGCTGCGGCGGCGACCGCGATGCCACGAAGCGCCCGCTCATGGGTAAAGCTGCGCTCGCGGCTGATTACGTGGTAGTGACTAGCGATAATCCGCGCACTGAAGACCCGCAGGCCATCATTCGCGATATTGTCGCCGGTATGGGGGATCCTGCGGGACGTTACGAAGTTGAGGCCGACCGTCGCGCTGCCATTGCACGCGCCATTGCGCTTGCGAAGCCGGGCGATTCCATTTTAGTTGCGGGCAAGGGCCACGAGGATTATCAGTTGGTTGCGGGCCGCGTGCTTCAGTTTGACGATGCGGTTGTGGCTGCTGAAGAGCTTGAACGTGCGTTTGGCGCCCAATAGGTTCAAGTAGGCTCGGGCAGACCCGAAAGGTTCCGAAGCGCGGGTTTGCATGAAGCGCGCGTGCTT
>CAKUDT010000373.1 GCA_934645125.1 uncultured Eggerthellaceae bacterium | reverse complement strand
CTGGCGGCGCGGCTGGCGGCGCCGAGGCTGAGAGCAGGGGGTGAATCGCGCGGTTGCGATGTGGCTGGCGCGGGCGGGCTGTGCGGCTGCTGTTGTAGGCGGACTGTGCGGTTGAGTAGCTGCGACCAACGAACAAAAGGATATCTATGAGTGAGAGAGACATCATTTATGTGACGGGGCACAGGCATCCCGATACCGACTCAGTGGCGGCGGCGATTGCCTACGCCTTCTTCAAGAAAACCATGGGGCAACGCGCGGTGGCTTGTCGTTTGGGCGCGCTAAACGCCGAATCGAAGTACTTGCTGGACCGTTTTGGCTTTTCGGAGCCGTTGCTTCTAACGGATGCGCGCGTGCGTATGGACGAGATAAAACTCGATTCCGTTATGAGCATCGGGCAGGGTGCGACCATTCTTGAAGCAATGGAGCACATGCAAAAAGAAGATCGCACGTATTGCGGTGTGGTGGACGAAGAAGGCCGCTTGCTGGGCCTCGTCACGAAAAACGATATGGGCTCAGTGGGATTGGGTGACACTGATCTTGACCGGGGATTGCTGGCAAACACATCTGTCAAGAATATTGCAAAGGCCATAAACGGCACTGTTATCTGCGATAACAACGAAAAGCACCTGAACGGCCGCGTGTCGTTCATTGCGCAAACGTCGGATGCGAACCTTGATCGTTACGACATTCGCGACCGCATTGTTATCATTGGTAACGATGCGAATGCGCAGCGCCAGGTCATTAAAAACGGCGCGGGCCTGCTTATTGTTGTGTGGACGGGCGGCATTGAGGACGATGTGGTGGCGCTTGCTTCCGAGCATCGTTGCCCCATTATTGTTTCTGGCCACGGCGGCATGAACACGTCGCGCTACCTGTACTGCGCTCCTTCGGTGGATCAGATTATGACGCCGCTGGATAAGCTCGTGGTGTTCAAGGGCAACGAGCTTGCCGAAGACGTTGCTGCAAAAATGCTGAAGAGCCGCTATCACGTGTATCCGGTGGTGGATGCCGAGCAGCGCTTGATTGGCTATGCTTCTCGTTATCACATCATGAACTGCGAAAACAAGCAGATTATCATGGTTGACCACAACGAGTTCTCGCAATCGGTCCGCGCAATTGAGAAGGCGCGTGTGCTGGAGGTTATCGACCATCACCGCATCAATGACTTCTCATCGCTGCGCCCGGTGTCGTTCAGAAATGAGATTGTTGGTAGTACATCTACCATTATTGCGACAATTTTCCGTGAGAACCAGATTCCTATTCCGCAGAACCTTGCTGGCCTTTTGCTGGGCGCGCTTTTGTCCGACACCATGGACTTCTTGTCGCCCACAACCACCGAGAAGGATCGCAAAACTGCTGACATTCTGGCCGCGCTGGCAGATGTTGACCTGGAGGACTTCGCGCGCGACATGTTTACCGTGACCGCGAACACCGAAGGTAGAACGGTAAGCGAAATGATCAACCAGGACGTGAAAGTGTACGACATTCACGGCTGCAAGACGTCAATTTCCCAGATTGTTGTGCCGTCGGCGAAGCAGCTGCCGTTTGAGTCGAACGCTATCCAGCAGGATTTGGAAGTGTATGCGGGTAAAAAGCAGTTTGACCTGGCAGTTGCCGTGTTTACGAGCATTCTTGATAACGGTTCCGTTGTGTATGCGGCGGGAAATCGCGCTCCTTGGGCATCCGAGGCGTTCCCTGATCCGTCCGTTTGTGCGGATGAGCAGGCCGAACAGACTGAAGAGCATCCGTTCCAGCCTGAGCTTTTATCGCGCAAGCAGCAGATTTTGCCCCGTTTGAGCGAGATTATCGCGCAGTATCAGTAACGCTTCTCCCAGCACTTGCGCGCAAGAC
>CAKUDT010000372.1 GCA_934645125.1 uncultured Eggerthellaceae bacterium | reverse complement strand
GCCAGACCGCATCTCTACTATAACAGAGGGAGTTTTATTTTTCCCCATCGGCAGAAGCCTCTTTTGAACCACTCGCCAAGCGAGTGGTTTTCGGCGTACAACAAGCGCCCATGCTCGTCAGCACGGACGCTTTATCGTTCATGTTCGCGTTCCTGTTTTAGCCGTTCAAGGCGTTTTGAGTAATATTCACATGCTTTGATTATGAAATCCTCCCGCTGCTTGGGCGTGTACTCTTTCGGGAAGTATTTTTCGAGTTTACTGCCCTGTATGGTGATTTTGTTCTGCTGCGGCTTTTCCTCCTGCATGACAAGCTCCATGCCGTTGCGGTCTAACTTACCCTCCTGCGCCGCTGCTTTAAGCCTTTGCGCCTGCGAAAGTGAAGGCGTACATTCCTCTTGTGCCATAACGTCAAAAAGCTCTGTTTGCTGTTCTTTTGGCAGGTAGGAAAGTTCAACGGCGGGATTAAAGGCAATTTTTCTATCGTCCACCATTTCAAGCAAGGGTGGAATAAGCTCTGTTAAGCGGATATAACGTTGAATTTGCTTTATACTTTCGCCCGCTTGTTCAGCTACAATAGCATTAGAGCGACGTTTATCAAAATGCGGGTCAACTTGGCCCGCATTTTCTTTCGAGGGTCGTCCCGCCTGTCTTTTAAGAGCCTCCAGCTTCATTTTATACGCAAACGCTTTCTCGCTGAACGTGATGGTTTCGCGCTGAATATTCGCGTCAACGACGATAATTGTCGCTGTATCATCGTCAATATCCCGAACAATGAGGGGGAGCGTATCCTTTCCCGCAAGTGTGCTTGCGAGCTTGCGCCTATGCCCCGAAAGAAGCTCATACCCACCAGCTTTGCGCGGGCGGGCAAGGCATGGCGTATGAACGTCAAGACGGGTAATGCTCTCCACCATGTCCATTAGCTCTGCATCCTGTCGCACATGATAAGGATTATTCTCAAAATCATGCACTTCGGAAATGGGAACGGTTATGACCTGTTCGCCTTGCTGCTGCTTTTCAGCCTGCCTTGATTCCTCGCTTGAAAACAGGTCATCTACTGAGGTCAGCTTCATGTTTCTCACGTTGCTTGCCACCGCTCATCACCTCCTTTGTCAAAGCCTCGTATGCTGCCGCCGCTTTGCCGTGGGCGTCGTGGATATAGATACTCTTGCCTTCGGCGCTGGTTTCCGCTGCTTTGATGGCAAGGGGTATCTCCGTTTTGAATACACGGAGTTTATCGCCATAATTGTTTCGGAGCATATATGCGATGTCCTTTGCAAAATTGGTGCGGCTATCCACCATTGTGATGAGCGCTCCGTCAATCTTAAGGTTTGGGTTGATGTTCTTCTTCACTCGGCCTATGGTCTGCAAAAGCTGGCTCATTCCCTTTGCGGGGAGATAGTGGCTTTGCACGGGAATGATGACACTATCCGCAGCCGCAAGCGCATTGACCGTAATCATGCCCAAGCTCGGCATACAGTCAATGAGAACATAATCGTACTTGCCCTTAACCTCTTTCAGATAGTTCCGCAACACGATCTCGCGGCTCATGGTGTTGACAAGCGATACCTCCATAGCGGATAGCTCGATGTTGGCGGGCATGAGGTCAACGCCTTCATCGTGGTGCAAAATGCCTTCGTCGGGGTCGATCTGTTCCTCCATGATAACCTTGCTCATGATGGTGGCGAGGGAAACGGGGAGCTTGTCCGGCTCGTTCCAGCCAAGCGAATCCGTCAAATTACCCTGTGCGTCCGCGTCAACGAGCAATACCTTCTTACCTTGCCGCGCAAGCCCGATTCCGAGATTGACGGCTGTTGTCGTTTTTCCCACGCCACCTTTTTGGTTGGCGAGGGCGATTACTT
>CAKUDT010000371.1 GCA_934645125.1 uncultured Eggerthellaceae bacterium | reverse complement strand
TCTAATTTGCGGGTCGATTCTGCTTGCTGCAGGAGCGCGATGTAAGGGAGTGCCTATATGACAAACCGTGAACATGAAAGCGAGATTGCTCTTTTTCTTGCCCGTCGTACGTATCTCTACAATCTGATGCATGTCGTGTTTGGCAGTGAGCCATCAAGCCAGAGTGTAGAAACGATGTTCGGCGAAGAGGCTTTCGGGGCGCTTGATAGCGTAAAGCAACTGATTTCGCAAGACGGATGCCTTCTTGGTGATTCAACTGTGCATCGTGTTGAGATGGCGGTTGCTTATTTAAGAAACGCCAAGGCTGCAGGCATCGACGCTTCCTTTGTTGATACTTTGAATAGCGATTATGTCAAACTGTTCTTGCTTCCAGGACCCGCATATGTGTACCCGTGGGAGTCTCCGTAGGTGGGTAAGGAAAAGTTGCTCTTCCAGGAAAGCACGCTTGACGTGCGTTCTTACTATTACGACGCAGGGTTTAAGCTTCAAGCCGAGCGTCGTTCTCCCGATGACCATGTTGCTGCCATGATGGATTACCTGGGCCGTATGAGTGGGCGGGCATTTGAGGCTTATGCCGATGGGGACGACGACCAAGTTCGTCGGATTCTGGAAACGCAGCGTGACTTCCTGTCGAAGCATGTCTTGACCTGGATAGGCGACTTGGTCGCGCAGACTGTCGAAAAAGACGAGCGCGCTTATTACGCAGCGTTTGCTGTAGCCATGGATGCTTTTGTTCGTTTTGACGATTGGTTTTTGGGGAGTGCTGTTCGGGAGCTTACGAGATGCACCGAATAGCGGCTTGCGCTACCGCTATCCTATCTCGCTTGTGTTCCAGCAAGGGTTTGCTCTAAGTTTACTCAGGTTGTTGGATTTTGGGTCCCAAATTCGAAGTTGCATAAGGTTGGAAGTAGGTTGGGAGCGCTGATCGGGGCATTTTTCTGCATCTGGCGCTTTCATGTGGAATGCGTTTTCGCAAAACACCAGTTCACAATTATGTTCGATTGAGGCATATAGTAATTGACGACCGCAGTAGAAGATGCGACCTACTTCCAACCTACCACAACTTCGAATTTCACCCCGCTTTTTCAACAAGCTGACTTTGAAAGCGGACGACAAGGAGCCGATTGGGGCTAAATGTCCTTAAAGGCGGCCGTCGTGGTCCGAGCGAGGCTGAGTATCCTTGAAGAACGAGCGTTCGCTACCTTGTGTGTAAGATGCATCTTTACAAAATCGTTCACAGTTCTCTATTTTCAGGCGTTTAATCCGTTTAACCTTGATTTTTCAATAACTGTGAACGATTTTCGTTGAACTACCGTTGAGCCTCAAGTAAAAACAAAGGCTGCCGACTCGATTTGACCGAATCGGCAGCCTTGTTTGTTGCGAAATGTATGGGCGGCAGGATTGTTGTTGCTGCAGCGCGCACTTCGTGCTTCCTGTCAGCATACCGCCGCCGCACCTGTGTTGACGCGCTTCGCAGCGGGGATTCGCCAAGCACAGCAACGATAAATTTCCCGTACCGCCCCCGCACCGCTCCTGCAGCGGCCGTCTACTCCTTGGGCATGCGAACCAGGAACACGATACCTACGATGAATAGGACCGCAATGGAAAGCACACCCAAGCTGGCGTTTCCCGTGACCTGCGTGAATACCGACATCAAGAACGTGCCCAGAATGGCAGCGTACTTGCCGAAAATGTCGAAGAAGCCGTAGTACTCGTTCGCGTGATCTTTGGGGATAAGCTTGCCGAACTCCGAGCGCGAAAGCGCCTGGATGCCGCCTTGGAACAGGCCCACGGCAAACGCCAGAATCCAGAACTCAAGGGCGGAACGCAGCAAGAATGCTGCGAACAGCGTGATGCAC
>CAKUDT010000370.1 GCA_934645125.1 uncultured Eggerthellaceae bacterium | reverse complement strand
GTACGGGAGCGTCATTGTTGACAAATTACCCCACCTTTTGTCAACAATTGCCCGCTAAATCCACGGGACGAACGAAGCTGCGTGCTTGAAGCCAAAGGCGAGCCGTTATGTGCGTTTCGGGAGCTTTTTCAGCAGCGCCCAAGCCTTTTGCTTCAAATCGGGTTTGGCAAGCATCGCCTCAAACGAGGAAAACGTTACCGCATCTCGTCCCAAGATGCGCGTATATGCGTTCGGCGAAAGCTGAAAACGATGCAGTTTTTTTGCGTCTTGATTGCGATAAATCGCTTCTTGTGCAACGCGATAGGCCTGTTCCAGCGCGCGTACCGCATCTTTATCGGCAGCGATAAGCGCAAGAGGATCAATTCCTTCGATGAGCGAAAAAAGCTGCTTGGCGTTCAGCGCGTCACAGCTGTTGGGCGCAATTATCACAAAAAAGCATCCCTGCGCGCCGTATCCGAGCGCTTGGGCAGAGCTGGCAAGCGCTTTCTTCGCATTTTCGCCCAAAGGCGCTTGCGAAACAACGCAAAACAGGGGCGTGAAGGCATCGGCGCTGCCGCCCGCGAGCTCCACATGGCGCGCGTAACGGTCGAGCACGGTATCGCGAGCGACGGAATACATATTACTTTTAGCGGAAAAATTCACACCGACCCCTGATAAACCTGTTGCAAATTCAAATGTATGATTAATAATAGCACCAGATAGGAATGGCAAGGTCAAGAGCGCAAAACCACGGATTTTCTCCTGCGCTTGGGCTGCGCGTTTCCTTTGTGCAATAAAAGAACGATACAATGCGAAATTGTACGTTACCGCGCAAGGTGTGAAAAGGGCCGCGGGGGCGCAGGCTCCGGCGACGTTCGCGAAAAGAAAGAGGTTTCCCATGTGCACAAACGGTGTAAACGTCGGTCAATTCGATCAGATGATCGAGCAAATCGGCGATCACATCAAGTTGGAGCGTCGTTGGACACATAGGCTTGCTCATCAGGCAGAAGATGCTGGTTTCGAGAAAGCGCATCGCAAGATGCACGAAGCACAGGCGCTGCTTGACGAGGCACTGGCTATGCTTGACGAGGCAAAAGATCTGCTGGAAGAAGACGCAGAAGACGCCAGCGGCGTGAAAGTGAGCCTGGTCTAAATGGCGCCCGAACTCGCGCGTTTTTCGGTGGCAATGCCGGTTGACCTGCTTGAACGTTTCGATGACCTGGTAGAACGTCGCGGTGTGGCGAAAAACCGCAGCGAAGCCGTGCGCGACTTGGTGCGTGATGCTCTTATTGAAGAAGAGTGCGCGACGCCCGACTCCATGGTTTTCGGGTCGCTGACCATCGCTTACGACCACCATGCCAATGACCTGCAGGAAAAACTGCACAGCATTCAGCACCATCACTGTGATGCCGTTATTTCTACGATGCATGTGCATTTGGATGCCCATTTCTGCTTGGAAGTCATCATCCTGAAAGGGAAAATGGCGCTGGTGCAAGAGATTGCCGACATGATTCTAGGCTGCAAGGGCGTGAAAAACGGCCGCTTGGTTGTCACGAAAATCGACGAGCACATGTAGCGCCGGCTGCGGTCACGTGTGCGCGCTAAAGGCAGCCGGGCTGCGTGCCTGCGCCGTCTTCGCTAATATGCCGGCTTTCGGCTGCGTCCGCCGTGCCTCCTGCACCTGCTACAGTATGTCTGTGGCACCCGCCGCGCCTACGGTGTATCATGCTGACCTGTCAGTATTCTGGCGGGCGCTTTTGAGCGCGCATTTTAGCTTGACGATCCGCGAATAAAGCCTGCGAACCTGCAGGTAAAAGGAGTTTTCTATGGATGAGAAAGTCATGCTGGGCCACGGAAGCGGCGGCTCCATGATGAAACAC
>CAKUDT010000369.1 GCA_934645125.1 uncultured Eggerthellaceae bacterium | reverse complement strand
GCGACACAAACCAATAGCGCACGTGCCCCGCCAACACCAGGCAGTCGCCAAACGCCAAGGGGAAGCACTCCGCTTCCGTTGGCGTGCCAACAGCGCCGGTGACGCATTCGCCGATGCCCCCACCTGCGCCAACAGCGCCGGTGCCTCTGCCTGCAATGTCCGCACCTGCCGCACCAGCACCTTCGCCCGCCATAGCAGCGCCCTTCCCGCTGCTCCACACGGTGCGACCGCCGCGATGCACCGCGGTGCCATACCGCGACCCTTCGTCGCGCACGTACCAAACGTCATGCTCGCGGAAAACGCAGCAGTGCCGCCGCGACACCAAGCCGTTTGTCTCCACCGCGTCGCAGTCCACGTAGCGGCCGATAAGGAACGGCCCGCCCTGATTAATGGCCCACATGTTTTCAATGGAAGCAGGGTTGTCGTCAACCGCACGCAAGATGCACGCGCGCGACGATTCGCTATACGAAACATCATCTTCGCAGGTCAACATATCAGTTGGACTCTCATCAACCAGCCTGTTTGCGAACTGCTCCTCCAAGTGCCCAAACGTCATCAAATAGAAAAACGAGCAAAGAACCGCATGCAGACAAGCATCGGCGTCAAGCGCGATTTGCTCACGCGCCCACGCGCGCAACAGCTCGATTTCGCCATCAAGGCGCGTTGTGCTGATATCAATACGCCCCTGAGGAATTTCCGCGACAAGCCCCGCACGCAGCTGCTCGTAGCCCGTCTCCAGCAAATCCGCCACTAAACGTGCCTGATCGCCCTTAGTTTCCCGCAGCAAATCCTGCGCTAAACACGTTGCTGCTTGCTGGAAAAGAGCGGGGTTCTGACGCAAGCTTTCCTGAAAATCGGAAGCATAGCG
Source organism: uncultured Eggerthellaceae bacterium (assembly GCA_934645125.1). Lineage (GTDB taxonomy): Bacteria > Actinomycetota > Coriobacteriia > Coriobacteriales > Eggerthellaceae > CAKUOV01. The sequence continues at coordinate 992 of CAKUDT010000369.1, read as the reverse complement.
CGAAGAGTGGAGCAAGCGCGACAGTCCACTTGCGCTTCGTTTTCTCATCTCGGGATTCTGGTTGTTCACGTATCGGCCGTTCAAGCCCACGTATGCATACAAGGTTTTATGGTTGAGCGCGCCGTTTGTCAGCAGGCGAAGGTACTCCGCATACCGGTAAAACGCGGTGTACCATCCTTGGTCCTTCGCCGGTTCCTCGCGGTTTGTTGCCTCGCCCACGTTCGTCCTCCCGTCGCCCCTTTTCCTGCCGCATAATCAATGAAACGTTCCCTTATTGTAGATGCTTTTTTGCCGCGCAGGTGTTGCGCAACACCTTGACTTGCGATTATTTTTTCGAAAAGGGGCAAAACCGGGCGTTTTTCGAGCGCGGCACGCTACCATGGTGTAACCAATTACACAAAAGGAGTTTTCATCGCATGAGTCCGCATCGCGCCACTTTCAACTCGAATTCGTCCGCAACGCCACGCGCTTTTTCCGCGCGCAGGTCGCGCAAAAGCGTCTGCGCTCTTGCCGTGCTCGTGGCAATTGCACTGTGCATGAGCGCGGCGCTTCTTTCGGGGTGCAACAAGGCATCATCGGAAAGCAGCAGCTCTGACCAGGTGCAATACCAGGGCACTTCAATCACGCTGGGAAATTTGAGCATGATTCTTTACAACCAAGAAATCGTGCGCAACACTTCGGGGAAAGATTGCCTTGCCCTGTACCTGCATGTCACGAACCGCGGAACATCTGCCGAATCCGTCATGGGCTCGTACAACGTCAGCCGCAACCAGGGTGCAGGAACGCACCTGAAGGTCGCGGTGGCCTACGACACGAACGGCAACGCGCTGCACACGGGCGAAAAGCGCATCAACCCTGGTGAATCAGCCGATATCGTGCTGTGCTTCGTTTTGGTGAACGATAAACCGGTGACCATCACATTCGGAAACGAAGAGCGCGGCGTGACAGAAACTACCCTCACGCTCCCCTTGCCCGAAGCCGAAGAGTAACCC
>CAKUDT010000368.1 GCA_934645125.1 uncultured Eggerthellaceae bacterium | reverse complement strand
CTGCGCTGATTTCCTGTAGGTACTGTGGTAGAAGCGCCGCTTCAATCGCGTTCTCCTTCAAAGGATCAAGCTCGGGCGGCAGCGGGTAATGCTCCGTTACCGCAAGCGTTGTGATTCCCGCCTGGCGCGCAGCACATACCAGCTGGTCAACGCTTCCCTGGCCGTGCCCCGAATAAACCGTATGCGTGTGGCAATTCACCAACTCCATAGCAAGCTACTTCCGAATGCAATTCTCAAGCGCTGCAACGAACGCATCAATCTGCTCCTGCGTGGTGTAGCGCCCCATGGACACACGAAGCGCGCCATACGCTTTATCGGGCGGCACACCCATGGCTTTAAGCACATGGCTTGGATCCAAGCTATGCGATGAACAGGCCGAACCGCCCGAAACGCCGAAGCCCGCTTGATCAAGGCGTATGATAAGCGTCTCGCTTTCAAAACCAGAAACTAAAACATGCACAATATTAGGCAGATATGCTTCATCGCCCGCGTCAACCGAAACCGTTGGGGAAATGCGCTTGAGCTGGGCAAGGCGCGCATATAGATCATCACGCAAGCCGCGAAGACGTGCGCTCTCTGCCGCCTGAGTTTCCACCGCAGCGTGGCATGCAGCAGCAAAAGCGCAGATAGCAGGAACGTTTTGCGTTCCGCTTCGACGCCCTTCTTCTTGTCCGCCGCCCAAAAGATACGGCACGAACGGCGTGCGCGTTTTCAGGTACAGAACACCAATGCCCTTCGGAGCACCAATCTTGTGCCCCGAAAACGATGCAGCATCCACATCCAAATCCTGAAGGTCAACGGGCGTCTTTCCCAGCGCCTGCGTTGCATCGGTGTGGAAGAGCGCGCCAGCCTTATGGGTAATCTCTGCAAGCTGCTTAATGGGCTGGATTGATCCCACTTCGCTGTTCGCCATCATGATGGAAACTAGCACGGTATCATCGCGCAACGCTTGATGCAATGCGGCGGGGCTCACAAACCCGCGGGAATCCACTGGCAGATACGTGACCGCAACGCCTTCGCGCTCCAGACGGTGCGCCGGCGCCAACACCGCATCGTGTTCAATGGCAGAAACGATAACGTGTCCGCCCCCATGAATACCGCGCTTCTCACGCTGCTGCAATGCAGCGCGCGTCAGCCCGAACAGGGCGGAGTTATCGGATTCCGTAGCGCCCGACGTGAAGATAATCTCGGGAGGACGCTTCGCATGTAAGCTTTCCGCAACGCTGCGTCGCGCTTTCTCCAAAAGCTCAAAAGCATAACGTCCCGGTCCATGCAGCGAGTTCGCATTTGCACCGCCCGCCGTCATGTGAACAGCGCCCGGTTGCATGAACTGCGCTAACGCATCTGCTGCTTCAGGGCACAGGGGCGCCGTTGCGGCATAATCAAGATAAACGTAATCGCTCATTTTTACCCGCTTATTCTCACTCGCTTGCCACAAGGGCCGATTTTTTCGCATGCTAAGCCAGCCAGTCGCACGCTATTGCACATCCTGTTGGGCCTGGCGTGCCGCCGCTTCGATTTCTTTCAGTGCCTGCGCCGGATCTTCTGCGGCATAAACGGCATTTCCGCAAACAAACACGTCAGCACCCGCCTGGGCAACACCGGCAACTGTTTTCAAGCCAATACCGCCATCAACTTGAATCAACGGCTCTACCTGGTGCTTTTTCGCCATTTCGACAACTTCGGCAACTTTCTTATCGCTGCCTTCGATATAGGACTGGCCCGAAAAACCCGGCTCAACGCTCATGATAAGCACCATGTCCAGCTGCTCGATGACAGGCTCTAAAACGGAAACAGGCGTCTTCGGCTTCACGGACAGCGCCGCACGCGCACCTACCTCATGCGCCATATCAAGCGCTTTTCGCAT
>CAKUDT010000367.1 GCA_934645125.1 uncultured Eggerthellaceae bacterium | reverse complement strand
CGATACCCATCTCGACCTGTAATGCTTCTTTTTCCGCATTCAGCTCCGCTGTGTCGGTCAGATGCTGGAGAATGGCCTGCATATCGTCCGCGATAAAATCCCGCTGTGTCAGCAGCTGATTGAAGGCCGCCAGAAACTTCTGTTCAATCATCGGCTCGCTCAGGTGTGGTGTTTGGCAGCCGGTTCCTTTGACGAAGCGAGCGTTGCATTGCCAGACGGTGCGGCGGTATTTGTCGTTAGAATGCCATACCTTACTGCCGTATACGCTGCCGCAGCAGCCGCAGTAAATCCTCCCAGAGAAGCAATGCTGGCTGTTGTGCTGGCGGCCCAGTTTTCTTCGCCGCTCCAATTCCAGCTGCACTTCCTCATAAACCTCGTCGCTCACGATGGCCGGATGGCTGTTCTCAACGTAGTACTGCGGCACCTCGCCTTCGTTGACCTTCATCTTCTTGGTCAGGAAATCCGTGCAGAAGGTCTTTTGCAGCAGCGCGTCGCCTTTGTACTTTTCGTTGGTGAGGATACTCAAAATGGTTCGGGGCTGCCAAGTGCTGCGACCAGAAGGCGAAAGAACGCCTTCGCTTTCCAAGGTCAGCTTGATTTTGTAGGGAGTCATCCCATCTAAAAACAGGCGGTAAATGCGGCGAACCGTCTCCGCTTCCTCCGGCACAATTTCCGGTTCGCCGTTTTCACCCTTGCGATAGCCGAGAAACTGCTTGTAGGGCATGGACACCTTGCCGTCTGCAAAGCGCTTGCGCTGACCCCACGTCACGTTTTCGGAAATGCTTCGGCTTTCCTCCTGTGCCAGCGAGGACATGATGGTCAGCAGCAGCTCGCCCTTGGAATCCAGCGTGTAGATATTTTGCTCCTCGAAGTACACCTCCACGCCGTGTTCCTTGAGCAGGCGAATGGTGGTCAGGCTATCCACCGTATTGCGGGCAAAACGGGAAACGGACTTGGTGATAATCAGGTCAATCTTCCCGGCCAGCGCATCGGCAATCATGTCGTTGAACCGCTCTCTGCGCTTGGTGCTGGTACCGGTAATGCCCTTATCTGCATAGACCTGTACGAAACGCCAGTCCGGCTTGGCACTGATGTAATCCGTATAATAGCTGACCTGCGCCTCATAGCTGGTTTTCTGCTCGTCGCTGTTGGTGGAAACGCGGGCATAGGCCGCTACACGGCGCTTTCGCTTTTCCGCAATCGGTGTAGCCGTAAAGCGGTTGAGCGTAGCCGGAAAAACGGTAATTCGTGGGCTTGCAGCGTAATTTTCACTCATGGTCATATCTCCTTCTGGCGTGGGCGGCGGCCTGCACTCGCATATCGTCTGTCCAGCTGTCGCGGCGGGAATGATCCTGCCACACGACTTCCCGCTCCTGCCCGTCTCGGAAAACATAGCGCAGGCTGTTGGGGCCGGTCACATGGATGCGCTCAATAACAGTTGCAAAGGCTTCCTCATCAAATTCTTCAAGGCCCAATACACTGGCGGTCGTTTGCAGCAGTATGCGCTCTGGGATTTGCTTGCTGGCGCAATACTTTTTCCCCTTCATATTATAGGTGGTGCAGATCCACACCGGCTTGGAATAGGGCGTTCCCGCCGAGGCGATTTTGTGACGGTAATAGCTGCCGCACTGGTCGCAGCGGAGAAGACCGCTGAAGGGGTAACGCCCCGATGCATCCCGATTGGGGTGATAATGAGCGATGCGAATTGTGGTCAGGCGCTGCACCGCGTCGAAGGTCTCTCGGTCGATAATCGGCTCATGGGCATCGTATACCAGATACTGCGGCAGCTCGCCACGGTTGGGTAGCTGCTTCTTTTGCAGATGGTCGGCAACGAAGGTTTTCTGCAATCGCAGATCGCCCACATAGCACTCGTTTTTCAA
>CAKUDT010000366.1 GCA_934645125.1 uncultured Eggerthellaceae bacterium | reverse complement strand
AAGGTATGCTTACGCTGCCGTAATCCATTCCCGAGGAGTGGGTGCCGGTGGCAATGGTGTAGCAGTCGCTTTTCGAAAGCACGCTTACCAGGGTGCTGCGATCGCGCACTACAATGGTGCTGCGATGGGGAATGTCCAACAGGGGTTCTTCCGCGTAATACAGCGAGTCGTCGGGGCCTTGCTCGAACATGATAAGGGGATAATTGGCCAGGTCAGAGGAGTGCAAAGAAGCACGCCTAGCCAAAGGGTGGTCAAGGGCTACTAAAACCTGGGGCTTGACTTCAAGCAGGGGCGTGAACTGCAAGTTGGCTCGTTCGAAGTCTCGGCGAATAATGCGCTCGTTGAAACTGCTTAAATACAGTAAGCCAATATGACTGCGAAAGGACTTTACATCGTCGATCACTTCCTGCGTGCGGGTTTCGCGGTAGGTAAAGGAATAGGAAAGGGAAGGGTAGGCGTTTACCAGATCAACGAATGCGTCTACTCCTAGGGAGTAGTGTTGGCTGGAAACGGCGAAGCGCGTTTTGTCGGCGGCATCCCCCTCTTTGCCAAAGCGGCTGTTCAGAAGATCATCTTGCTCCACAATCTGACGAACAAGGCTCAGCAGCTCATGACCCTCTAGGGTTGCCTCTACGCCGCGGCTTGATCGGTTGAAAAGAGTAACGCCCGTTTCCCGTTCGGCGTCTTTCAGCGCGGTGGAAAGAGTGGATTGGGATATGAACAAAGCGCATGCGGCGGCGCTAATGGAACCGTGCTGGGCAATGGCAAGAAGATATCGCATTTGTTGAAGGGTCATGATGCTCCATAAATACATAGTTATATACTAGGAATTAACCTTACACAGTGTATCCAACCTTGCGATTATCAGGTGCTTCAACTTTTTTATATCTTGCTATAAAAAATTATCAATACAATATAAGCGATTTAAATGAACACCAAACTATCACATTGACCTGGTGCTATCTAAAAATCCGATGGCTAGCTTGCGATTTTCAACGTCTTTTCTCCTTACTCGAAATCCCCCATATTCGTGTTTGTAAAAAACGAGAGCGCGTATTGCGCGGGTGGGAGGCCATTATGGCGAACGGCTACGAATTGATTAAGGCTCAGGCTGAAACGCATGCTCTGGGCGAAGAAGTGCCCGTAACGGGCTGGTTCCATTTTCCTCTGGCAGATCCGGTAACGGAGCATTTTTTGGCGGAGACATATGCAAGAACCGAAGAAAACCATTGGGATTTCGTTAAGATCATGACGAATGGCAATTACCTTCCTCTTGCTTATGGCGCCGATTACGACTGGTCGGTTGATCCAACGTCTTGGGATGGACCGTTTTTCACCAATCCCATTGCAAGCCCTGAAGATGCGGCGAATCTGCCGGTGCTGGATGCGCGCAAGGGCATTTTGGCCCGCGAAGTGCGCATCGCTCGGGCCATCAAAGAGCACTACGATGGCGAAAAGCCCGTGATTGCAACGCTTTTCGACCCTTTGAGCTGGGTTCAGGAATTGACGACTCCCATGCGCCCCGATGGCGTTCTTGAGCTGTTGAAGAACAATCCCGACGAGTTGGAAGCGGCGCTGGTGGCAATTGCCGGCACTAACCGGAATTTCCTTGAGCGTCTTATCACCGAGGCCCAGGTGGATGGCATTTTCTTTGCTTCCAAGTTCACGCGCAACGGCATTCTTACCGATGAGCGGTACGAGCGTTTTGTGCGACCGTATATTCAGCGGACAAACGACCAGTTGTCGGGCCGTACCTGGTTTAACTTGCTTCACATTCACGGCGACGAGCAATTGCAATTCGATGATCTTCTGCGATTCGATTCGTTTAATGCTTTGAACTGGGAAAGCGAAGCGCCGGTGCCGGGGGCTCACAGCATTGCGGAAG
>CAKUDT010000365.1 GCA_934645125.1 uncultured Eggerthellaceae bacterium | reverse complement strand
AAGGCTGGACGTATTACTGCGATAAAGACTCCGAGGTTACGCACTTACGCGAGCTGCCGAAAAGCGTGCGCGTGTACGAAATCAACGGCCCCATGTTTTTCGGAATGGCCGACCGTATTTCGGATATCTCAGTGAAAGACTTCACGAAATACCTTATCATTCGAATGCGCGGCGTGCCGTCGCTTGATGCAACCGGCATGAACGCGCTCGAAAACCTTTATGAGTACTGCAACGAGAACGGCGTGCACCTTATTTTCAGCCATGCGAACGAGCAGCCCATGAGAACCATGCGTCGCGCGGGTTTCGTGGATTTGGTTGGCGAAGAGCATTTCCGCCCCAACATCGACGACGCTATTGCCCATGCGCGCGAGCTGCTTGAGGCGGAGCAGGCCGCCCCGGCGAAACGATAGCGCGTCTGCGCGCAGAAAGAGGATGTCCTTATGCTGAAACTTCACGTGCTGGCAAGTGGTAGCAAAGGAAATGCCGCTATAGTCGAAAACGCTGAAACAGGCGAAGGCGTGCTCATCGACTGCGGCATATGTAAGCGTGACTTCTTGACACGCTGTGACGAAGCGGGTTTTGACCCCACGCGCATTCAGGCCGTGCTGATCACGCACGAACACGGTGACCACACAAAAGGCTTGGGAGTTGTTTTGCGCGGGCTGGAAAAACTTGGCTGCGCTCCCCTTGTCTACGCGAACAATGCCTGTGTGGTAAATAGCTCTGAACTGCGAAAACTCGCTGAAACTCGTGATATCCTTCCGCTTTGCACTGCACCCGCGGGGTCAGAAAGAAGTGCCATTGCCGCTGCCGATCTGCGTATTCTTCCGTTTGCCACCAGCCACGATGCTGCTGCGTCGTTCGGTCTCCGCGTTGATGCACCCGATGGCGATGCCTTGGGCTACTTGACCGATTCGGGCGTGGTGACAGGTGCCGCTCACGCAGCCCTGCACGATGTGCGCATTCTGGCGCTTGAGAGCAACCACGACGAAACCATGCTGAAAAACGGCGACTACCCCTACGTTATCAAGCGGCGCATCGCGTCGGAATTCGGACATCTTTCCAATCCGCAAGCTACCAGCGAACTTGCCGCGCTCATTACCGAATCGCGCGAAGCGGGCCTGCGCACGCCCGAAACCGTGGTTGCCATGCATATTTCACAGAACAACAACGATTACAGTTTGCCACGAGCAGGACTTGAGAAGGGGTTGGCCATGGCGGATGGCAACGCAAACGTCCTGTGTGGCCATCAAGGGAAACTCACGAGCGTGAAGTAGTCGGCAAACGATGCGTGGGCGCTAAGCTGCAGGTATCGGATAACCTCGCGAGGCATGAGATCCATACTCTCGGCCAGGGGGGGCACCCAGCCGTGCATTTGCCGCACTGATAGCAGTCTTTGAAATCGACCCCCGCTGCTTCGCTAATGCGCGCGCAAATAAGCTTGTCAGCGGCGGTGATTTCCGAAAGGTTGATAGCGTCCATGCCCCTTCCCTTCTGCGATTTTGCTATGAAATTTGGCGAAACAGGGCCCACAAGGCGTGCAATTTGTGGCAAAAGCGCAGTTTGAGAGGTGCGGCATTCATGTTGTTGGATTTTGCGCTCCAAATTCGAAGTTGCGATAGGTTGGAAGTAGGTCAGGGGTGGCGAAGGCGCTGCTTTTCGTGATGTCTCTGAAGTCATGCGTATAAAATACCAGGTCAGAGCGTTGAAGGAAAATCGGCTCTCCGGGATAGCGAAAGAACGAGTACTACAACCTACTTCCAACCTGCATCAACTTCGAATTACCGGGCGTTTTTTCAACAATATGAATCGAAATGGGTAGAACAAGGGACGGAGGTTTGTTCCATATTCATAAAATATCAGTTAGCCAAGTCGGAAATTATATAA
>CAKUDT010000364.1 GCA_934645125.1 uncultured Eggerthellaceae bacterium | reverse complement strand
CCAAACTTTATTGCAGCTTCTAGCTGGGAAAACCCACCCGCTGGAGCCAACAATTCCATTGATTTCTTCCTTTCTTCTCCCCCGCAAACTAAGGGACGTTTAACGGCAAAATTTCAAGACAGAAACCTGCCTTTTAGCAACAAGAACAATCTGGCGGCGAAGGGTTGAGGCGAACGTGCGGCGCCTTGGATAAGTTGAGCGAGTCCCAAGCCCCCTGCAGCATTATCCAGGCAGAGTACGTTCGCCGAATGCCCTTCGCCGCCAGATACCCACTAAGATAAGCAGCGATTAGCCGTTAAACGTCACGCGCGCCCCTTGAGCCGTGTCCTCAATGACAAAGCCCAGCTCGCTCAAGCCATTGCGCACGGCATCGGCAACCGCCCAGTTCTTCTCCTTGCGAGCAGCGGCGCGCGCATCAAGCAGCGCCTGTGCCGCAGCGGCCTTATCGGCACCATCGTAACCGGCAAGCTCGGCGGCCAAAGTCAGAACGGCATCGGGATACGCAGCGCCTTCATCGGATGCATCCGCAGCGGCAACATCAATGCCAAACACGCCCATGAGCTCTACAATAGCCTGCCGAGCTGCAGAAACAGCTGCAACATCGGCGGCGGAGATAGCGCCTGCAGCCGTTGCGGCATTCACCGCCGCAACCAGGCTGAACACTGCACCCAATGCCTCGGGAGCGTTGAAGTCGTCATCCATGGACGAAACGAAATCCTCGCGCGCGGTAGCAACAGCAGCCTCAAGCGCGGCAGCGTCCACCGCGGCTTTTCCTTCGGCGGCGTTTGCCAGCAGCCAATCCAGGTTCTTCACCGCGTTCTGAATGCGCGTCAAGGCGGCATCGGCCTCGCTCAGGCGCTGATCGCCAAACACCAGCGGGCTGCGATAATGCGTTTGCAGCATGAGCATGCGCAGCGCCTCCGGGCGCACAATTTCCAGCGCTTCATACAGCATCAGGAAGTTGTTCAGCGACTTGCTCATTTTTTCCGCTTCGCCGGTTTCTGCGTTGGCAATTTGCAGCATGCCCGAGTGCATCCAGTTGTTGCTGAACGCGCAATCGTACGCGGCCTCGGACTGCGCGCGCTCGTTTTCGTGATGCGGGAACACCAGGTCAGAGCCGCCACCGTGAATGTCGAACGGCAAACCCAAGTACTTGTGGCTCATGGCAGAGCACTCAATGTGCCAGCCCGGACGCCCCTTGCCCCACGGCGAATCCCACGACGGCTCGCCCGGCTTTGCAGCCTTCCACAGCGCGAAATCCAGCGGGTCGCGCTTGCGATCCTCCAAGCCCTGGCCATCGGCGCGCAGCTCGCGATGCCCCGCCTCCATCTCGTCAATGTTGCGACCGGAAAGCTGCCCGTACGCAGGATACGAGCGCACCGCGTAGTACACGTCGCCTTCCACTTCGTAGGCGTGACCCTTCTCGATAAGCAGGCTGACCAGCTTAATCATCTCGTCAATTTCCTCGGTAGCCTTCGGGCGCACCGTGGGATCCAAAACACCCACCACGTGCATATCGTCGATGAACGCTTGCGTGTACTCGGCGGCAACTTCGGCCGCGCTGCGACCTTCCTCGTTCGCGCGCTTGATAATCTTGTCGTCAACGTCGGTCACGTTCTGCACGAACGTCACGTCGTAGCCGCGCCACATAAGGTAACGGCGAATGATGTCGAAGGAAATGAACGTACGCGCGTTGCCAATGTGAATGCGGTTGTACACCGTGGGGCCGCACACATACATGCCAATTTTACCAGGGGTAATAGGTTCCAGCTCAACTTTAGAACGCGTCTGCGTGTTATAAATTTTCATTGTCATAGCCTTTCGGTTAGAAGATTCGAAAAGAAAGAGTGCACAAAGCGTCGGTCGTTCAGGCCACCTGCACGAAATTCGCC
>CAKUDT010000363.1 GCA_934645125.1 uncultured Eggerthellaceae bacterium | reverse complement strand
GGGAAGCGATAGAAGAGGGAGCCGACTTTAGCGAACGTCTTATAAAACGCGCGCATGAGCTTGTGTACGCCGAGGCCCAAGATCCTGCGACGCGAGGCGTCTATCGAACAACAGAAGTAGAAATAACGGGAACCTCTTTCCAGCCAGCGCCATCTGTTTATGTGTCAGAGCGCATGGAGAGCTTGGTTGCTTCTGTTTTGGGGTCAAAGAAGCACGTTGTTGTTACCGCAGCGCTGTTTCATTTGGAATTCGAGAGCATTCATCCCTTCGTCAACGCAAATGGGCGCACGGGACGGCTTATAAGTAATCTTTTGCTCATGCGGGCTGGATACGAGCCAATCAACATTCAGGCTGAAAGTCGAGCTCGTTATATCGCGGCTATTCGTGCGTTTCAGTTGGAAGACGATCCTTATCCTTTTGCGGCGTTCTTCTGCCTTACGTTGCAGGAGCGCTTGGAAAAAGTTCTTGATCTCTTGACTGAGCATCAGAAGGATAACGTGCTGCCCCGGGCAACGCCTTCGCAAATCGAAAATTACTTGTTGAGCGACGAGGGGGATTTCAGCCCAGCGAGCTGCGAAGAAGGCAACTGCGATTAAGTAACTGCAGGTGGCGGCATCGCGTGGCGCGAAGCGGTGCAGGATGACATGAAACAGCATGAAACGAGCGGCAAGTTTTGCCTTCTGACTGCGTGTTTCGTGAAAAATCTGCTGAGAGTGCTACACTTTGCATCGTATAAAAAGCTCTATCCGTCGGAGAAATGAATGATTTACAACAACGTATTAGAGGCCATGGGACATACGCCGCTCATTCGCCTCAATAGTTTTTGCGAGCCCGATGCCGCTCAGATTATCGGCAAGTTCGAAGGCATCAACGTGGGCGGCAGCGTAAAGACCCGCACCGCATATCAGATGATTACGGCCGCCGAAGAGCGCGGCGATATCAAGCCCGACACCATTATTGTTGAGCCTACCAGCGGAAATCAGGGTATTGGTCTGGCGCTGGTTGCTGCGGTACGTGGATATAAAGCGATTATCATCATGCCTGATAGCGTTTCTGAAGAACGCCGCAAGCTGGTTCGCCATTACGGTGCCAACGTGATCATCGTTCACGATGACGGCGACATTGGCAAGTGCATTCAGGAATGCATCGACACTGCGAACCGCATGGCGGCGGAAAACCCCAACGTGTATGTCCCGCAGCAGTTCGAAAACATCGATAATCTGTACGCTCACAAATACCACACGGCGCAAGAAATCATCGAGGACATGGAAGGGCCTGTTGACGGCTTCTGCTCGGGTATAGGCACGGGTGGCACGATTTCTGGCATTGGTCAGACGCTGAAAAGTCAGTACCCCAACATTGAAATCTGGGCGGCCGAACCTGAAAATGCCGCCATTCTTTCAGGGCACGAAGTGGGCACCCATATGCAAATGGGCATTGGCGATGGTCTGATCCCCGACATTCTTGACCAGGAAGTTTACGACGATATCTGTATTATCACCGATGAAGAGGCGCTTCAGACGGCGCGCGATTTAGCCCGCAACGAAGGTCTGATGGTGGGCGTTTCTTCGGGGACGAATGTAGCAGCTGCGCGTCGTTTGGCACGCAAGCTGGGGCCAGGTAAAACGGTGGTCACGCTTTTGCCCGACACGGGTGAGCGCTATTTCTCTACCGACCTGTTCGCGGGGGAGTAGGGACTCCACGCGTCAACGTTGGGAAGGCGTCGGCTGAAAAGCTGCCAGCAAAAAATCGACTGCCGCTGTCTGAGACTTGGGTCTGCGGCGATTGCGGCAATAAGGGAATCGGTTGTTGCCGATTCCCTTTTTTAATATGAGCAGGACATTGTCAAGAGGCAAAATCGGGCCTGGCCCCAGCTTTTTCGCTGGAGTCAGGCCCTTT
>CAKUDT010000362.1 GCA_934645125.1 uncultured Eggerthellaceae bacterium | reverse complement strand
TCGCCAAGGCTGTTGTCGTTGAACCAGCCCATAGGCAGATACCGCAGATGCTCCGCGATCTCGATGCGTTTGTTGGCGCAGGCGCGGTAGCCCGCCTCGGTCTGGAGCATGGTGGCCTTCATGTTGATAGCGATGGTCACGATCAGAGATGCCACGATGATGCCAAGGCTCGTCCATAGGGTCGCCATAGTGACGTTCCTTTCCAGCAGCGCCTGAATGACGATGGCGGCTGCCGGAATACGCATGGCGGAGCAGATGGCGCTGATCACTCCCAACCAAATGGAGGTCACAAACAGCTTGCGGTTATCCGCACCGCAGAAGGCAAAAAACTTTTTCAGTGTCTTGAGCATTACGCCACCTCCCCGTCGTCCTTGACGCTGATGTGGGCTTCCCACATGGTTAGATAAAGCGGGCAGGACGCAAGAAGCTCGTCCTGCGTACCGGTCGCTTCGATCCTTCCCTGATTGACGACAATGATCTGATCGGCGTCCGCGATGGTGGAAAGCCGGTGGGCAATGACCAGCAGTGTCTTGCCCCGCACCAGCCTTGCCAGTGCAGACTGGATGACTGCCTCGTTCTCGGGATCGGTATAGGAAGTGGCCTCGTCCAGAATGACGATAGGCGCGTCCTTCAGCATGGCGCGGGCAATGGAGATGCGCTGCCGCTCGCCGCCGGACAGGTGTCCGCCGGAAGCACCGCACACCGTCTGATAGCCGTTTTCAAGGCTCATAATGAATTCATGGCAGCCGCATTTCTTCGCGGCATGGATAACTTCTTCATCGCTTGCGCCCTTTTTGCCCATGCGGATATTGTCCATAACCGAGAGGTCAAAGAGATAGTTGTCCTGCGACACATAGGCGATACGCTTCGCACACTCCGCAAGGGGCAGGGTACGGATGTCCACACCGCCCAGCTTGATTACGCCGTCCTTCACATCCCACAGGGAGGCGATAAGCCGAGCAATCGTGGACTTTCCGCTGCCCGAAGGCCCGACCAATGCGTTGACCGTTCCCGGCGCAATGTGCAAATTGATTCCGTGCAGCACTTCTTTATCGTGATAGGCAAAGCGGACATTTTTTAGCTCGATGGCGTTGTCGGCCGGCAGCGTTTCCGCGCTTTCCGGGCGCTGCATGTCCTCGCCGGAGAGCACCTCCGCCACCTCGCCGACGATGGTCTTGACCTGGGCGATGTCGTCGGTGTAGGAGAAAGCGGTGATCAGCGGCTGCATAACGCCGAACGAAAGCACGATGACCGTCAGGAACGTCTCTGCCGACAGTGTACCGTGCATATAGAGAAGGCAGCCCACCGGCAAGATGCCGAGAAGCGTTGAAGGGAGTATCGCCATTCCGGCCACCTGTCCGAACAAACTCCCGCGCATCCAGTCGATGAAGCAGTCTGCGCCCTCCTTTGCGGCGGAGACAAACTTTGTGTAGCTGGTTTTGGACTGGCCGAAGGCCTTGATGACCTCAATGCCGCCGATGTATTCCACGGCCGTGTCATTCAGCGCCTTTGTCGCGGTGACGGTGCGCTGAAACTTCTCGTTGTAGCCGCTGAACATGGACATAAAGCAGAGAATGCCCAGCGGAAGGACGATCAGCATAGAAAGCCCCATGCGCCAGTCCTCGATGAACAGCAGCACCAGCACCGCCAGAGCGCCCACGATGTTGGCCGTCATCTCCGGCAGAAGATGAGCGAGGGTGGTTTCAATAGAGTCCACCCGTTCCACGATGATGTTCTTATACGAGCCGGAGGAACGGTCCAGCACGGTGCCGAGGGGCAGCGTGGCCAGCTTGTCGAGCAGCCGTGTGCGGGTACCCGCCAGCACATGAAAGGTGGCATGGTGGGAAAGGGAGGTGGAAACGCTGTGCAGCACATAGCGCAGCACCCAGCAGCCCGCCATCCACGCGCAGAG
>CAKUDT010000361.1 GCA_934645125.1 uncultured Eggerthellaceae bacterium | reverse complement strand
GTGCTCACGATGCGCCGAAAGCAAACAACCGCTTCCGAGCCGTGCGTGCAGGTTAAAGTGCGGTGGCTCGTGTTTGCGCGTTCCTTTGCTATACTGCAATGCGATAAAAACTATTGCTGAAAAAGAAGGGGAAGGAACTCAATGAAAAAACATTCCTCTGCGGTTCACTCTTCGGCGCGTGCATGCGTAAGCGTTCTTCTTTCGATCACCTTGGCGTCGGGGCTCTTCCCTGCGCGCGTGTTTGCGACAGATGCATCTGCTGCAATTGCGTCATCGACTCTTACGACGAATGCATTTGCGGAAACGACACCTACGTTGCTTGACGTTGCTGCAACCGCTTCCGCAGACGATGTAGCTGCGTCACCCGCGGAAGTGAAATTTTCGGCAGACCCCACCCCTGCTACTGACGCGACGCTCACTGCGGGATGGAACCAATTGGGTACGTGCGAATGGCGCATCGATGACGCCGGCCTGCTCACCATTCGTCCTTTGGGCAACGGCGCTTCGGGCGTGTTGGATTCGTGGAGCCCTAGCTATGCGCCATGGGCGGCCAGCGAAGATACGCGCGCCTCTATCACGGCGGTGCGCATTGAGTCGGGGGTGTCTACGCCTACGTGTCGCTTTATGTTTGCCGATTGCGCATCGTTGGTTTCGGCTGACCTTTCGGGCTTGGATACCTCTCAGGTGACTGACATGGCTCTCATGTTTCGTAATTGTACAGCCCTTGAGTCGGTGGATTTCTCGGGCATCGATGCATCCTGCGTGACTAGCATGTATGGCATGTTCAGGGGATGCTCGTCGATAAAAAGAATCGATTTATCGGGAATCAACGCCGCGCACATGACGGATATGTATGATTTGTTTCGCGATTGCGCTGCCCTTGAGTCGGTGGACATCTCGTCGTTCAGTGCTTCCGCTATAACCAATGCGGGGTATTCCTTCATGGGAGCCGATTCTCTTTCGCAGCTAACGCTGCCAGCGGGATTGAACTTGACGGAGCAGGAATCCCATGCGTATATCGGCGTGTCTTCAACAGGAGACCGCCATGATTCTCGCTGGGTAGACACAACGGGCGCGGTATATGGTTCAACCGATGAGATGCTTCGCGCGAATGCGATGCGTACAACGGGCGCGGAAACATATACCGTTACCAATGCAGCGCCTTCTTCGGGCTGGACGCAAAGCGGCGGCTGCGAATGGATGGTGGACAGCAGCGGTTTGCTGGTTGTTCGCCCGCTTCCTGGCTTCGAGCAAGGGGCATTGCCTGATTGGGGTGAAGGCGTCTATAACGCACCCTGGTCCGGGAAAAGCGAAGACATTGTTTCGGCCCGATTTGAGCAAGGCGTTATTGCCAAAACGTGCTTCGGTCTTTTCGAGAATTGCTACAACTTGAGCTCCTTTGATCTGTCGGGGCTGGATACATCCCAAGTTACAGATATGCGCTACATGTTCGATAATTGCGCAAAGCTTACCCGCGTTGATCTTACCGGCATAGATAACGTGCAGAAAGCGGATACGACCCGGATGTTTCGTGACTGCTCATCTTTGACGGAGTTGATTTTGCCTGCGGGAGTGCGCTTGGTCGATGATGCCGCAGACGATCTTTCCTGGAAAGACGCAACGGGTGCGCTTTACAGCTCGACCGCCGATATGCTTGCAGCCAACGCTGCGCGCGAAACGGGAAGCATGACGTATACGGCGATTCGTCCTACGGATGGCTGGGATCGATGTGGCACCTGCGAATGGTCGATGAGCGAAGGAGAGCTTGTTATTCGTTCGCTTCCTGGGTTTACGCAAGGAACGCTGGCCGACTGGTCGGGCAATTACGAGGACGTTCCCTGGTATCCGTGGCGAGACGGAATCGAGTGCATTCGAATCGAGCAGGGCGTTGCAGCGAAAACCTGCTATGGCATGTTCTATGGCTGCACCAACTT
>CAKUDT010000360.1 GCA_934645125.1 uncultured Eggerthellaceae bacterium | reverse complement strand
ATACTGCATTTTGAGGATGCTTCTGCCGCATTTGCAGGGGAAACCGAAAAGACCTGCAGCAATTTCGAGCGGAATCAGGGTGATGGGGTGGAGCTGCCTCTTTGGTGTTCGTTTTCGGTCATGTTGTTGAAAAAGCGGGGTCAAATTCGAAGTTGTGGTAGGTTGGAAGTAGGTTGATTCTTCGGTAGTGCCCTTGCGGCTTAATATCTCTTATATGGGTATAATTATGAGCAGGTATTTTGCAAATCAATGTCTTCCGCTAGCGGAGTACACGTTGAAAAATGTCCCGATTTGCGCCCCCGACCTACTTCCAACCTATATTAACTTCGAATTACGGGACGATTTTTCAACAACATGATTTTGAATCGGGCTTTGGCGAGGATTCATGCAGCAAAACACCCGATGAAAATACGCAAAAAGCAGGGGTTTCCCACTAATGTGCGCTTAGAGGTCGAAGGCGCAGAGCTTGAAGGATTCACCCGCGTGCACCTACGAGCGAAACGTTATCGTGCCGGTTTCGGGGTCCATCGACTCGATGATGGCCAGGCTTTCCACTTGGTAGCCGCGTTCGCGCAGTTGCTTGCCGCCGGGCTGGAATCCTTTTTCGATGGCAATGCCAATGCCCTCAACGGTAACGCCCGCTTGCTCGCACAGTTCCAGAAGGCCGTTCATGGCTGCGTCCATTGCCATGAAGTCGTCGATGATAAGCACGTGGTCTTGTGGCGTGAGCAGGCGTTTTTCAACAATAACATCGAATACTTTGCCGTGGGTAAACGATTGAACTTTTGTCATGTATTGGTCGCCCGTCAAATTGATGGACTTCGCTTTTTTCGCGAATACTACGGGCGCACTATTGAAATGACGCGCAGCGATGCAGGCAATGCCAATTCCCGATGCCTCGATGGTCAGGATCTTATTGATGGGCTTTCCCGCAAATAAACGTGCCCATTCGGCGCCCATTTCATCAAGCAGCGCCGTGTCCAACTGGTGGTTCAAAAACGAACCAACTTTTAATACGCCGTCGGCTTTGACCTCTCCATCAGCAACAATGCGTTCTTCCAGCAATTTCATGATTCGCGTTCCCTTGTTTCGCTGCTTTTCGGAAAGCGGCGCTTACTTGCCGTCCCTCCTGAACTCGACACTTTCGAAGCTCAGCGCTTACACTTCCTCGAAGTCGTCCTCGGGGTCGTCCGCGGCGGGATCATGTACGGTAATTTCCTGGTTCTTCACGCTCACGCGCGCGTTTTTCGGCGTGGACTGGCACACAAAGGCACTGCCGCCAATCACGGTGCCTTCACCAATCACGGTCTCGCCGCCCAGCACGCTGGCGTTGGAGTACACCGTTACGTAATCCTCCAGCGTGGGGTGGCGCTTTACGCCGCGCAGCATTTGGCCCTTGCGTGTGGAGAGCGCGCCCAGGGTAACGCCCTGATACAGCTTGCAATGCGCGCCGATGATGGTTGTTTCGCCAATAACAACGCCCGTTGCGTGGTCAATGAAAAAGTATTCGCCAATGGTTGCACCCGGAGCAATGTCAACGCCCGTTACGCCGTGCGCGTATTCGCTCATCAGGCGAGGAATCAGCGGCACGTTTTGCTGGTACAGCACGTGAGCAATGCGGTGTACAAAAATGGCGAAGAATCCGGGATAGCACAGCACAATCTCTTCGCGACTGCTAGCGGCAGGGTCGCCATCAAAGGCGGCTTGCACGTCTTTGAGCAGCAGCGATTGCACGCGGGGCAGTTCGTCCATGAATGCTTCGGCAGCAACTTCCGCGCGTTGGGAGGCCTCGTCTTCGGAGAGCCCGTTGTTTTCGTAGAGCAGCGCCTTTTTGATTTGCGTCTGCACAACGCGCTGAATGTGCATCAAACGCTCGCTTAGCAAGTATTCGGATTTATCGCCCGCAGCGCATTCGTTGTCGAAGTAGCCGGGAAACATTAGAACTTTGATGT
>CAKUDT010000359.1 GCA_934645125.1 uncultured Eggerthellaceae bacterium | reverse complement strand
CCTTGATCATTATGAGAATGGATTCATGTCGTACACCTCAGTAGCTTTACTAAGTGCGATCTCGGGCAACTTGCTGACACGTGGCGGCGGCGTTGATATGTGGGACATGTGCTCCATTAACTTCTACGCAAACCTAGCACCATTCATGCCCCGCGGTTTATCTAGCAGCCAAAAGGTACTCATGATTGGACTTGATGACATCCTGAACAAACAGGAGTATAACGGTGTGCCGCTCAATTTGAAAAGCCTGTTTTTCTGCTGCCATAACTGTGTTGGCAACGGCGTGAACAGGAACAAGCTCCTCAAAGCATTTGATAAGCTGGAACTTATTGTGACTGCAGAAATTGTCATGTCCGACACGGCGCGCTACTCGGATATTGTTTTGCCGGTGGCTCACTGGTTCGAGCAGGAAGACGTATTCTCGTTCTATTCACCTTTCTTGACTTTGTGCGAGCAAGCGGTAGAGCCCGCATTCGAATCAAAAGACAACTACGAGATTGTCCAGCTTTTGGCAAAAGGAATGGGTGTTGACGCGCTTTTCAACGAAACGCGCGAAGATGTAATGAACGCGGTTATGGCATCGCCTCTGTACAAGGCCTACGGCCTGACTCTCGACCGCCTGAAGCAAGAGAAAGTCATTGGCCTATTGACTCCTGATGGCGCAATCCTGGGCTTAGGCAAACCTTTGAATCAGGTTCGTGCTAATTTTTATTACGGCGACTCCACTGATCCCATGAACCACACGAATGACTACTATTTAGGTGAAGAGTTCAGCTGGAAAGAAGAAGCTCTTCCGCACTTCGTTCCCCCACATGAAGCATGGACCGAGACCGTGGGCGGCTATGAACAAAGCGAAGCATCGAAAAAGTATCCACTGGTGTATTCGTCTTACCGCAACAAGTTTAAGTGCCATTCGCAGTTTGGCTACAACGAGTGGCTGCTGGAGATTCTTCCTGAGCCTATCATGATGGCATGCGCGGCCGAACTCGATAAACGCGGCGTGAAAGACGGCGATCTCGTACGTATCTTCAATGACCGCGGCGAAGTTGTTATCAAAGCTGTTGAAAACAACGGCATCCATAAAGGAATGGTGGTCTTGCCGAAGGGCTGGCAGCTCGACCAATTCGTGGACGGCCATTATGCCAACTTGACGAATCAGCACTGCAAGGCAAATGCCGAGAACAGTTATTTCTTCGATTGCGTGTGCGATTTCGAGCTTTATAAAGGAGGTACGAAGTAATGGCTCATTACGGAATGGCTATTGATCTGCATCGTTGCTTAGGATGCCACTCTTGCACGATAGCCTGCAAAAACTCAAACAACCTGCCAAAAAACGTTTTATGGAACAGGGTGCTTACCGACGGTGGCAGCTATATAGATACAGCCTCTGGCGAATCCCCGAACCTTCATATGCAGCACGTTCCCGTATCCTGCCAACACTGCGAAAACCCAGCTTGCGTAAAGGTTTGCCCCGTGGGCGCTACCTACAAGGATCCCGAGACGGGTGTTGTTCGCCAGGATTACGATAAATGCATTGGCTGCCGAATGTGCATGGCTGCTTGCCCTTACAACGGCGTACGCAGCTTCAACTGGGAAGAGCCAAAATATGCCGTTGATTTTGCGGTGGGCGATGCCGATGTGCCCACGCATCGAAAGCACGTA
Organism: uncultured Eggerthellaceae bacterium; assembly: GCA_934645125.1. Taxonomy (GTDB): domain Bacteria; phylum Actinomycetota; class Coriobacteriia; order Coriobacteriales; family Eggerthellaceae; genus CAKUOV01. The sequence goes on along the minus strand of CAKUDT010000359.1, from coordinate 291 downwards.
GTGGAGAAATGCACTTTTTGTTATCAACGCATCAATAAAGGAGAGACGCCTGCGTGCATGGTGCTATGCCCTGGCCGCGCTCGTTTCTGGGGCGACTTGGACGACCCGAACTCCGAGGTAAGTAAGCTTATTGCCTCGCGAAAGTATAAGCAGCTGCTCGAAGACCGTGGCACCAAGCCATCCGTCTACTATCTGATTTAGCGGGAAAGGAGAATCAATATGAAAAAAAACGTTAACACCTCCATGCCCGCAAAAAGCGGTAAAGGTCTGACCATTGGTATCACTCTAGCC
>CAKUDT010000358.1 GCA_934645125.1 uncultured Eggerthellaceae bacterium | reverse complement strand
CGGTCTGCGTCAGTTCTGCGATATCGGACTGTGGGCACGGGAGTATCACGATGAAATCGATTGGCAGCACCTGCACGATCAGTGCGCCGACGTCCATGCAGCTACGTTTGCCGCCGCGGCTTTCAAAATTGCCCGGGAGTACTTGGGGATCGCGTTTGCGCTTTACGAGCCGTGGAACGGCTCCGTTGATGCGGAGCCGCTGCTGCACGATACCCTCTGCGGTGGCGTGTACGGATCGAACGACTATACGCGGCTTCACGCATCGACGGTGACGCTCAACGCGGTCAAAGCCAGCCGCACGGGAGGGAAGAGCAGTGTGCTCCGCACGATTTTTCCGAAGACGGATTATCTGAAACGGCGCTATCCGTACCTTAAAAAGCATCCGTATCTGCTGCCCGCAGCGTGGTTTCAGCGTATCGTGCATTATGCGGGCGAAAAGCATTCCTCCGCAGACGGCGGCGCTTCCGGCTCTGTTAAATTGGCGAAGGAGCGTATCGAGCTGATGAAGCTGTACGATATTATGGAATGACCTTGTACGGGACGCTCTGCTCGAAGGGAAAATCGGGATCGGCGCAGAACGGGCAAGATTATAAATGTTCCCGCCTGTTATTCGGAGAAAGACCTTTGAAAAACTGCAATACAAGACTCCACAGCAGAAGAATATGTCTTGAAAATTGCAAAATTACAGAACACGCGCTAATAAACAGTCATGTTCAAAAAGGTTTGTTTAAGGAGTTAGCTATGATATTTTTAAATTCGTTTCACATGCTTTCTAAAGAAGAGGACGAGGATTTTTTTAATCCTAGTTCCCCGTTGTTTAAGAGAAAAAGTCTCAGTACATACCATGCAACAGAGTATCCGTTCGTCTTGTTTCGAGATCGTAATCTTACAGATTTTGTTTTTGAAGATATTACCATTTTTTACGGCAATAACGGAAGCGGGAAAAGCACAATTCTGAATGTTATGGCAGAAGCCCTAAAATTAGATCGTTCTACTCCATATAACAGAAGCGATTATTTTGATGATTATGTGGAGTTGTGCCGTTATGACCTTGAAAAACCTCTTACAGGTGCAAGCAGGATAATCACAAGCGATGATGTGTTTGAGAGGGTTCTTGAAATTCGTCGCATAAACGAGGGAGTGGATCACAAAAAGGCTAATGCAATAACGGAATATATTAACGAGCGTAGTAGCACAGAACCCAATCGACTTCAAGGACTTGATGACTACGAACGCTGGAACAAAGCTTTTAACGCAAGAAAGAAAAGCACAACATTGTCGCAGCATTTACGAGCAAATGTTATGCGCAATTTACAGGAACGATCTAATGGAGAAAGTGCGTTATCTTTTTTTGTTGATTCAATTACAGACGGAGCATTATATCTTCTTGATGAGCCGGAGAACAGTCTTTCGCCCAAAAATCAGATTATGCTAAAATATTTTATTGAAGATTGTGTTCGTAATCACGATTGTCAGTTTATTATATCAACGCACTCTCCGTTTATTCTGTCACTTCGTTGGGCCAAAATTTATGACATTGATTCTTCGCCGGTAATTCAAAAGCGATGGACTGAACTGGAAGGAGTACGGGTGTATTCTGACTTCTTTTTCGATCATATGAATGAGTTTGAAAGATGATGTTGATATGGAAAACAAATGTTTGCTTAAGTTTTAAAATCGAAATTGATGATTGGACTCTAATGAGATAATTCACATATTTGTCCATCTCTTTTTGTGTTTTGCAAAAGATGGAAAGGCAAAACAATAAATGGGAAAAAGTAAAACAAAATTACCGCTAAAGACGATTATATCAAACCACTATTTTGCGTTAAAATTGTTGTTACGTGCATCCCAGGGAAAATAGTATATTCTTTAATTTTTTCCTTGTCAAACACTGCAATAAGCCTTATTTTTCTGTTTTTGCGTTTTGATAGAAACACCATTGAGCTTGAAC
>CAKUDT010000357.1 GCA_934645125.1 uncultured Eggerthellaceae bacterium | reverse complement strand
ACTCAACGCTCCGGACGAATTCGGCAGGTGTGAGCACGTCGCGATGGGCGCACAGCCACTCCGACACAGCACTGCCGGCCGGAAACATCACACCGCCCGATTCGAACGGAATGCTGGAACCGCGCACCACCATAGAGCCATCGGGCTGCTTCAGGCAAACGCGCACGGTGCGCACCGTATGCAAGTCGTGGCAGACCTGCTGGCAGTACAGTTCGCTCGTTCCCACAACGCTCAACGAACGGGAAACGCTCTCTTGGTACTCCTTCAAGCCAGTGCGACGGCTCGTTTGGTCCTTCAGGAACAAAACGTTGCTCATCTTGCGAATGCCCAGATACAGCAAGAACGCGAAGCCAACGCAGAAAAGCACCACGGCAACCACGCTGTTCGTGCCCACTGGGGGTGGAAGCGTTGCAACAAGCCTCTCGAGCGGCTCAACGAACAGCAAGCCGAAAAGGAAAACAACCGCGAACGTGATAAGTGCATACGTGCGATAAGACAACGCAAGCGTCATGGAGAAGAGGTGCTTGTTGTACAGGCTCACAAAGCAGCAGACGGCGAAAACAATGCCCATTCCTAAGTCGAGCGGAATGCCCGCGAATGGCGGGAACATGATAATGACCTGGCCGATGATCATGACTACCGCGCCAACGGAAACGGGAACCGCCTGATGGCGCGTGAGCGCACGGCAACGCACGCAATCAACAACGCGCAGCAAAATGGACACGCTGAATACGGCGAAGACGCCATACATGATATAAGTGCCCAGCGTGAAGGATCCGTACACGAAGCGAATATCCCCTGCCGCGTCTAAGACAATGGCAGGTGGAGCCAAGAACCAATCGGTAGCAACGTTGCCAATAAGCAGCCCCATCAGGGCTACTGCCAGCACTTTCTCGATGATCGTTATTTGCTTTCCCGCAAAACACGCAAGAAGCTCGTCAAGCGTGATGCAAGCGAACCAAATGCCAACAAGCGAAATATGGAACCACGGCAAAACCAAACCGAAGAACTGCAGGCGCATAAGCACCGAGCCGCCCGACCACAGCACCAAAAACACCAGCATGACCAAAAAACGCGTGATGAGAGCGTTTTTCTTCGCCACGACCAGCGTGCAAAACTCGAAAAGATAAATGAAGAGCGCCGTAAGCGGAACCCAAGCGAAACCCTGCATCATAAGCCCATTGCCTGGCTTTCGTGCACATACGGCCAATCGGTTGCCATAATGCCGCGCAGCTGCACAATCTGGCGCTGACTCGGATTGATGGCATCAATCGGCGCGCCTTCGCGCTTTTCGTAGGCCGCAAACGACCCCGTTTGCAAAAACGTTATCTGCAGCGGTTCCATCTCAAGAATGGTACGCAAGCTATCGTAGTCGGTATCCAAATACTTGAAGTAAATCTCAAGATGGCTGCGAATAATAGCTTCACTCACCGCCAAGCTCTCAAGAGCATGCGGATCAAGCTCGATATACATATGAAGGAACGGATGCCGCGTTTGCTTCTCGTATTCCTTAGCGGCGCACCATCCCACAATGGGAAGCCGTGAAAGCGCAACGACTTCCTTGATAGAGTTTTCCGTGATGCGCGTAAATCCAGCAATGTCAATCACACCAGGCACGCGATCAACGTACACGAAGCGCGGAAGCGACGAGTGGTCGGCAGCAGAGCCTATGCCTGCGCAGCGATACATATCCCCTGTTCGGTAGCGCGCGAAAGCGCCACCCTTAAGCGACGTGATAACCAGCTCGTAGAGCTCGCCTGCCTGCACTTGATCAATGGTAAGCGTCGGAAGGTTTTTATCGGTACTGCGCACGAATTCTTCTGGCAAGAACTCGTAGAAGCACGCATCGGGGAAGAAATACAAGCTGGTGCGATTCCACGTTTCCGTGCCCACCAATCCGCATTCGGTGCCCGCAAAAAGCTCCATGGGACGAACGCCCCATTGCTGCTCAAGCT
>CAKUDT010000356.1 GCA_934645125.1 uncultured Eggerthellaceae bacterium | reverse complement strand
TTCGTTTAACCGCGACCGTGGCACATCTCGAAAAACCACAGCGGTCTGACGCAGACGGCACGAAGAACCCGTGCCGTTTTCTCATCCTACTGCCTATACCCAATCATTATCTGCACATCTTTTTCGCAAACATATGCAGATAATCTGCATTACGCCTTGCTTTTCTGCACATAATATGGTATAATCATGTGCAGAAAGGTTGGTGCCGTATGAGAAACTTCGATTATTCCTTTTTGAATAACGGCTTGCTGCCGGCAAGTCTTGTGAACCTTACCTCCAATATTGCTGCACTGAAAACAATGGCAGGGGTGCGCAAGGACGAATATACGCAGATTTTTACGGAGCTGGAGGCGATCGCAAGGGTACAGTCCATTAAAAGCTCCAATGCCATGGAGGGCATCGTAACCAGTGATGAGCGTATTGCCGCCATTGTCAATCAGAACAGCGCTCCGCTGAACCACAACGAGGCGGAGATCGCCGGGTACAGAGATGCGCTGAATGAGATCCATCTGGGTTATGGGCATATCGATTTTCGGCAGCATGATATTCTGCGGCTGCACGAAATGATGATGAGCTTTGCGGGCTATGAGTACGGCGGGCAGTATAAGACGGATGATAATGTGATTTTGGAGATCGACGCCGACGGAAACCGACGTGTGCGTTTTCGCCCTACAACCGCAAGCGAGACCCCGAAAGCCATGGAGCAGTTAGAGCTTGCTTATATGGACGCCCGAAGCGATGCAAACATCAATCAGCTTCTTCTGATTCCCTGCGTGATTCTGGATTTTCTCTGCATCCATCCGTTCCGGGACGGCAACGGCAGAATGTCCCGTCTGCTTTCATTGCTGCTGCTGTACAAAAGCGGTTTTGACGCCGGCAAATATGTGTCCTTTGAGGAGCAGATCAACAACTACAAGACGTATTATTACGAGGCGCTGCGGCAATCCTCGGCTGGGTGGGATACGAACGAGAATTCCTATTTCCCCTTTATTGAAAATTTCCTGTCCACCCTTTATATGTGCTACAAGGAACTGGACAAGCGTTTTGCGGTGGTTCACGGCAAGAGAATCACAAAAAAAGCCCGCGTGGAAGCGACCGTTCTGAACAGTCTGACGCCGCTGTCCAAGGCGGACATCTGCAAAATTCTTCCCGACGTCAGCCCCACGACCGTCGAGGCCGTCCTTGGAGTAATGGTCAAGACCGGTTCGGTAAAGCGAATCGGCGCGGGACGGGCGACGCGGTATATTAAAGCATAGCTTACGGCCATCTTTAGTGGAAGGCTGTGCCAAAAGCAAAAAACGCCCTCCGCAACAAGCCGATCAAGCCTGCCACGGAGGGCGTTCCAAATACCATCTCTTATTTCTTCAGTTCTTCCAACAGATCGTCCACGCTCTTTCCGCTCTCGGCCAGCGCGGAAAGCAAAGCCTCGTATTTATCCTTCTCCGCCTTCTTCGCTTCCCGTGCTTTCGCCAATGCGTCCCTGCGGCGCTGTGCGCGCTCTTCGGGAGAGAGCTTCGGCTTTGTTTCCTTGACCGGCTTGTTCATGGCTTCGATGATGCGCTCTTTCTTCGCCTTCGCGGCTTCCAGCGCGGCTTCACTCTTGGCAAGAGCCGCGCGACGTTCGTTGAGCGTGGCTTCGGTTTTTTCAATCAGCGCCGTGCGCTCCGCGTTCAACTTGGTCAGCCGCTCGATCTGCTTCTCCGCTGCGGCGAGACGTTCTTCGTGCGTAGGGTACGGCTTGCGTCCCTTCGCAGTATCTGAAACCACAGCAGTCGGTTCGACCTGTGCAATGCTTTCTGTATTCTCCGTCTTGACGCTTGCCATTCTGTTCGTCTTAGCGTCTGTTTTTGTACCTGCCTTCGCTTTCCCGGAACCCTTTATTCCTCGCGGCATAGTCCGAAACCTCCCTGCTTCCTGTATGATTCCATTATAGTCGACTCTCCGCGATATTGCAA
>CAKUDT010000355.1 GCA_934645125.1 uncultured Eggerthellaceae bacterium | reverse complement strand
CTGGCGTGTTGCTGCTGTTCGATCAGCTCATTGGCAAAACAACGTGGCACGCGAATTTCTTCAACGGAACGGGCGCCGTTGCCGCTGATGGTGCCCATGCCGCCCCGGTGGACGCCGCCGTTGACGCTGCCGGCGAGTCCTCTGCCGCCTCTGCATTCTTAAACGTACTTGATCAGGCATCTTCTGCAAAGGAGTAGCTTTATGAATAAGAACATTGCAAAACACGCGAAGGCTAAGCACGCCCTTGCGTGCGAGCGCACAAAGGAGCATGCGAGCGAGCGTGCCGGTACGCGTGTTGGCAAAAGCACAAGCGAAACCGCATGCAAAAGTCAACGCGAAACCTCTTGTGGTCGTTTTGCTGGCTTCGCGCGCCTGGAGCAGTCGGATGCGCAACGTACGCGTCAGACGCAGCACACGCCGCGCGCGAAACGGACGGCGGCAGTGCTTGCCGCAACGGCGTTAGTTGCATCGTGCCTGTTCGGAGGTGTGGCAACGGGCGTTGGCGCGAATGCGGGCGCTGCGCTTACGGCTGCGACCGGCCAAGAGACGAATGCGGTGCCAAAAACGGAAGTTGTCTATGCAAAGCTTGCGGGCAACGGCGCGCTGCAAAACGCGTACGTCGTGAACACGCTTGAACCTGAGCAGGCGGGTACGCTTTGCGACTTCGGGTCGTATGAAAGCGTGCAGAATTTGACGAATACGTCCGAGTTGGGCGTGACGGACCAAGCGGTTCTTATCGACGTTGCGGAAGGCCAAGAAGGTGAACCGTTCAGCTACCAGGCATCGTTGGGCGCGGCGGCGCTTCCCTGGAACGTTTCGGTGAGCTATTCCCTTGATGGAAAGTCCGTTTCCGCCACCGAACTTGCGGGCGCAACGGGTGCGTTGAATACCGAGATTGCCATAACGCGCAACCCGGCTGCGCAAGACGATGCGTTCTTCGAGAATTACCTGGTTACCGCAACGGTAACGCTTGCTTCCGATGTGGCGCGCAACATCCAGGCCCCCGATGCCCAGGTGGCGCTTTCGGGCTCCGATACCCAGCTTACGTTCATGGTCATGCCGGGTAAGGAAAAGATGGTGAGTTTCACCGCCGATGTGACGGATTTCAAGATGAGCAGCATTCAAGTGGCGGCCATTCCCTTTGCCATTGCGTTCGATTTCCCCGATACCGATGCGCTGATTTCGCAGTTCTCCCAGCTCACCGATGCAGCGAAGACGCTCGATGCGGCTGCTGCGGCACTTGCTTCGGGTGCGAATGATTTAGCATCGGGCGTAGCTGGTTTGCAAAGCGGCGCAGCGGGCGTTTCTCAGGGCGTTGCGGGCGTTGCGCAGGGTCTGACCGCGTACCAGCAGGGCATTTTGGCACAGGCGGCGCAGTCGCAAGGCGCAGCGGAGGCAATGGGAAGCGAAAAGGAAGTCAACGCAAGCTACGAAGAGGCCATGCGAGAGTATATGAATGCCTTCGTGCAGGCGTTTACCCAGAAGTATGCGGAAATCTATGCGAAGGAATATGCAACCGCTTATGCGCAGGCATATCAAGAAGCCCTGATGGGCGGCATGGATGAGCAGGCTGCTGCGCAATCGGCGACCCAGCAGGCAACGCAAACGGCAACGCAAATGGCAACAGCCGATGCACTTGAGGCTGCGGAGCTTGCAGCGGAAGAAAAAGCAGGTCAGATAGAGGAAGCGGTGCGCGCCATTGCCACGCGCGCGTCGTATGTTGCTTCGGCATCGGCTTTGCAGGGCGCGGCAGCGGGGCTTGGTTCCGCCGCAGACCAAAAGAGCCTGATAGGGGGCACATCTTCGCTGGCATCTGGTTCCGATCAGTTCGCGCAGGGTATTGGCGAGGTGGTGTCGGGTGCGTCCGAGTACGCGCAAGGTTCCCAGGAGTTCTCGCAAGGCATGAGCCAGTTCCAAAGCGAAACGGCGGGTCTGCCCCGTGCTGTGCAGGCGGAAATGGACGCCCTT
>CAKUDT010000354.1 GCA_934645125.1 uncultured Eggerthellaceae bacterium | reverse complement strand
GCTTCGCCCGAAGAAAGTCCCTGGTCATCAAGGGGTGACGCATACCAGCAACGGTGCTCATCGGACGTGAACAAAAGCTCCCACACAGGAACCATGTTCTGCCACTGCCCACGAACCAAGCGATGATAGACCTTCTCCGCCGTAGCGCGACCACCCAGCTGGTCCTCAATCCACGAAAGCGCACGCTCGATAGAGGCCCCACGTGGTTCTTCACGCGGACCAAAAACTTCGGCAGCCACGCGCTCGGCGGCAATATCGGTTGCAAGATTCCATGCATCGACATCGATTGATGCACCCACAAACGGGTGAAGGAACACGCAATGCAGCGCGCTATGCAATAAATCATGCTTGGGAGATTTTCCTCCTGACCTGCGGAAATGCGCAATAACAGCACCTGAGTCAAAGCCAAGCGTCTCACCGTTCACGCTGAACTGGCGCAGCTCTTTCGATTGAACAGACGCCCTATCAAGCGATGTTGGTTCATTCGTCAAACGCCCCAACACTTCGGCAAGAAAAGGGTTCTCAAGCAGTATTTCCGCTTTCGCCAAATTGATGATCTGCAGAGCAAGCTCATCTCGTTTCGAACACTGCTTCATCGTGGATCCCTTTTCCGAGCTACCGCACTTTAGACGCGTTTGGGCGCGCCGTGCCACTCCCTGCGCCCCAAGCAAGCGGGCCGCAGGGTGAAAATGTCCCTTCTACAACAAAGAGAGGGGGCGCCTGAGCACCTCCTCCCTTTTCAGCACTTATGGAAACCCGAGTTACAGCTTCACAACGTTGCTGGCCTGAAGCTTGCCGTCGCGGCCGGTCACGACATCAAAGGAAACAGCCTGACCCTCATCGAGCGTCTTGTAGCCATCCATCTTGATTTCAGAGAAATGAACGAACAAATCCTCGCCGTCTTTCTGAGAAATGAAGCCGTAGCCCTTTTCAGAGTTGAACCACTTAACAGTACCTTCCGCCATTGTACCCTCTTTCCTTTCCCGCAAAGCGGGGGATCAAAACAACCGCGCTGCATGGCATACAACGCTAAACCCTTCTTTTTTGGGTTATGCTTCATAATACGACATTTGCATTTAGGAAACGGGCAGATTGGGATGTTTTCTTGCTTTTGTAATAAAAAGGTTGACGGAGAAACTACTCGGAATCGTCCTTTTCACCCAGTTCAAGCGGCACCTCGTCTAAATCGCACATAAACGTTTCCGCTACAGCACGCGCTTGATCATCGCGCAAAGCAGCCAAGCTGTCATTTCCCGCCTGGCGCAAATAATCCGCCTCAAGCTGCAAGCTGTACGCGATATAGCCCGCAACGCGCGGGTCCACGCCCGAAAGCTGCATGACCGAGGCAATGGATTCCGGCCCCAACGACAAAAGCGTTGCTCCATCGATATCGGTTGCCGATCCAATCGCATTTTCGAGCGAATCCGCAGCCAGCTGCGGATCCTGCTGCGACGTGGTACGACTATTGATGATTGCCTGAATGAACTGCTGAATCATCTGAACTAAGTAGTCACGCTGAAGCATAGTTGTCCTTTCATTTACTACGATTGACGCAATTGCCGGAGTTGCCTACAAATTCTCGGGGATGGGCAACCCCAAATGCTCGTAAGCACGCGCCGTTGCCTGCCTGCCTTTTGGCGTGCGAATAAGCAGCCCTTGCTGTAGAAGGAACGGCTCGTACATGTCTTCAAGGGTGCCTTGGTCTTCCGACAACGCCGATGCCAACGTGGATAGGCCAACAGGCCGTCCGCCAAAACGCACGGTTAGATACTCAAGGATTTTGTTGTCGGTTGCGTCAAGCCCCATATCATCCACCTGGAAAAACGTGAGCGCCTGCGCCGCCGATTCCTTAGTGATGCGGCCTTCGCCACGCACTTGCACCCAGTCACGCACGCGCTTGAGCAGGCGATTCGCCAATCGAGGCGTTCCACGGCTGCGGCGTGCTATCTCGAACGCACCCTCATCGGTAATGGCAACGTCCAAAAG
>CAKUDT010000353.1 GCA_934645125.1 uncultured Eggerthellaceae bacterium | reverse complement strand
GCACCACGCCAATGCGCTGCTTAAGGTCATAGCGCGTGGGCTTCATGGGCTCACCGAACAGCTCTATGCTGCCTTTATCGTAGGTAAGTAGCTGCAGCATGCAATTAATGGCCGTTGTCTTGCCACAGCCATTGGGACCCAGCAGACCGAAAATCTCGCCCTTGCTGATTTCCAGGTTGAAATGATCCAAGGCAAGAACGTCGCCATAGCGCTTCACCAGATTGCGCACCGACACCACCTTGGCGGTACTGCTGGTGGGATTATTCGATTCAGCCATCACGTTTCCTTTCTTCTGAGGCATACAGCATGCGAATGCGAAGGCGCTGCAGCGCGCGATGTAGATTTTGACTTCTTTTCTTGTCTCATAATGAAATATGCGTGCGTAATAAACTAGTGACATTTGTCATGAATTCACGTTTCCGCAGGTAAACAATGTGCCACGGGCAAGTCATTGCACTGCGCAGTTTGTGCGTCTTTCGCCTGCTGCACGCACACGTGCCAGCGTTTTGCTATCATGCAACTATGGATAGACTTTTGGACAAGGCGATTGTATTGGCAGGCTGCTTACTTACGGTTGCCTGTTTTTTGGCGGAAACGGGCGGCGGCGCCCATGCCGCCGGTGCCGCAGCCTTGGCTCCCAGCACGCAACTGCTTGCCTATGCGGTTGCCATGCTTGTTGCCATTGCGTGTTCCGCGGCCGTTGAGGCGTTTTCGATGCAAGCGGGCACCATCACCCACGCTGCGTATTGCATTGCGGCCTGCTTCTTCGCGCCCGCCCTTCCCTTTCTGCCTCTTGCTTTCTACGATTTCGCACGCTGCATCCACCGCAACGATATCTTGCGATTCTCGGGCGTTTTCGGCGCTGGTGCGCTCATCGTCTGCCTGGCCATTGGTGCCCTGCCGCCGCTTTCTTCGGCGTCCCTTTTATGCGCTGCGCTTGTTGCCGTTGCGCTTTCGATTCGCACTAGCACGGTGCTTGCTCGGCAGCGCATTGCCTGGAATACGCGCGATGCCCTGGCCTCGCAGGCGATTATGCTTCGCGACAGGAACCACACCCTTGCCGAATCGCTTGAGCAGCTGCAAGCGCAAGCTGATACTGCTGCGCCTCACGATGATGCCGCTACGGAGCAACAGCGTCCGGCGCCCTTCGCTTGTCTAACCGAGCGCGAATACGAGGTGGCACGGCTGGTGGCAAAGGGGCTGGATAATCGGGAAATTGCTGCGACTGCTTTTTTGAGTGAAGGTACGGTGCGTAACAACATCAGCAGCATTTTGTCCAAGATGGATCTGAAGAACCGCACGCAAATTGCTGTTGCGTGGTGGAGCAGCACTGCCGATCATCGCTAGGTGGGATCGGATCGATTCCAAAAGATCTGCTGCATTGTGCGTTTAAGTAAAACCGCTGCATCACGAACATCTAGATCGAATTGGTTCAACGACAAAAAACTGTTCACGCCTCCTTCCCTTCTCCGTTGCCGGAATAATGCGAAGAAACAGATGCATTTTTGATCGAATTTCGTTGCAATCGCCTATAATCGCATTCTGCAAATAGTGGTTATAAAAGGGGAATTGTGGCAATCATTTCCGTCGATGGCGTTGAGAACGTTCGCGATTTAGGTGGAATATCGGTTCTTGACGACCGCAAAGTGAAAAGCGGTCTTTTTTTTCGTGGTGCTAATCTTTCTGGCATCACGAAAAGCGGCGCACATTTCCTTTCGCATGACCTGGGCGTCTCTCTTGTTATAGACCTTCGCGTTGGGTGGGAAACTGAAGAAAAGCCCGATGTGCCCATTCCTGGCGTTGAGTACGTTCACGTTCCTTTTTACGACAAGGATAAAGTGGGCATCGATTATACCGAAAAAGCCCAGGGTACGCAGTTGGTGGGCAAGGATGTTGCTTGTGATCCTGATCATTTCTATCGCCATATGCCCAACGAGCTTACGGCTGCGCAAACGGGAAAAGTTGTGCGGCTTATGCTCGAGCGTGCTTTAGAG
>CAKUDT010000352.1 GCA_934645125.1 uncultured Eggerthellaceae bacterium | reverse complement strand
GTGTACGACACGATAGCGGGGCGAAGGAGACGCTTGGGCTATACCGTGTAGGCGGTCCAAGATATTGCCGCACTCCCAGTTGTGATAGGTTGGAAGTAGGTCATCACCGCAAATTGACCTATTTTGAATCTTTTTAGGAACAGTCTCTGATTGTGTTTTTGCGTTTCGCCAGGTCACAGCGTTGCTAAAAATTTTCTCACAAAACATATCGTGAGCCCACCTACTTCCAACCGGCGTCAATTTCGAATTTGGAACCATTTTTTCAACAACATGCCCTTCGCGGAGAGGAACGCGGGGGCAAATCGAAAACAAGGCGCGCGAAAAGGCAGAAAACACAGCACGAAAAAGGCGGGCAGCATCCGCTACCCGCCCTGAAACAATCACCTGTCCGGCACGCGCGCCCCTTAAAGGCCGCACCTCAAGCAACCGTTACTTTTTCTTCTTTTTAGGTTGCCATTTCTGACCAGATCCAGATTTTGGCTTGCCCGAAGCACCCGCAGCGGAACCCATGGAAGCACCTGCAGCCGGAGCAGCATCAACCGCAACTGCGGCATCGGCAGCGCCTGCAGCAGCAACAGCCGGCTGAGGCAGCACGAACTCGAACAGGCGAATGGCCGTGCCGAACTTCTTCGTAAGTTTCAGGTTGTCCTTCTCGCGCGACTTCCACTCGGAGAACAGCGGCATAGCAACGGCAATCGAAGAGTAGCAACCGCAAATCAGACCGATAACCATGGCAAACGCGAAGTCCTTCAGCGTTTCGGAACCGAACAGCAACATGAACAAAACCGGGATAAGCGAGGTCAGCGTGGTGTTAATGGAGCGGATAAACACCTGGTTGATGGAGTGGTTTGCCATGGTCATAAACGTTACCTTAGCAGAGGACTCCTGCATGTTGTCGTTCACGCGGTGGAACACAACCACGGTGTCATACAACGAATAGCCCAGAATGGTCAGCAACGCGGCCACCGTATTCGGCGTGAACTCGCGACCGATCAGTGCGTAAATACCCACCACAATGATTAAGTCGTGCAGCAGCGTGATAACAGCAACCACGCCCATCTTGTACGAGCGGAAGCGAATGCCAATGTACGCAATAATCAGCACCAGCGAGACCAAGAATGCAATAAGCGAGGAACGGATGACACTCGCGCCCCAGCTTGCTTGGATCGTGGAAACCGTAATGTCGGTGCTCGAAAGGCCGAGCGTCTGCGCAACCGCGGAAGAAGCGCTGTATGCCTCGGTCGTATCGGTCGTGGCAAGACGAACCAGGAAACCCTCCTGGCCGTTCGTGCTGGTCGTCTGCACAACTGCGTTTTCCTGACCAGTAGCCGCGAACGCGTCGCGCACCCGATCGGTGGTAGCGCCCGCCGTTTGGTTGATGGAGATGGACGTGCCGCCCACAAATTCAGTACCAAAGTTCAAACCGCGCGCGCCGCACACCACCAGCGCCACGGCAACGCAGCATGCCGCAATGATAAGCAGCACCTTGCGAGCACGCAGGAACGGAATGTCACGCTTGATGAAGCGGCCAACAACCTTCTGAGCAGGCGTCTTCGCTTCGTCTTCCACCAGCTGCTCCGTGCCGCCAACGGCGTTCAGGCAGTCATGGACGTTCCAGAAATCGGGGTGCTTCGCAATGGTGCGCGGCGCCATCAAGCGAATGAGCGGCGCCTTGAAGATGAGCATCATGATGATGTCGCAGAAAATACCCAGCGCCAACGTCATGCCGAAGCCCTTGACCGAGGCGCTCGCCAGGAAGAACAGCGCCAGAGCGGACACAAGCGTTACTAGGTCGGCGTCAATGGACGTCAAAATAGCGTGGCGCACACCGCTTTGCGAAGCGGCTTTGATAGAGCGGTCCATGCGGATTTCCTCGCGGAAGCGCTCCAGGGTCAGAATGGACGAGTCAGCCGCCATACCAATGGTCAGCACGATACCGGCAACGCCTGCCAGCGAAAGGCTGAACTGGCCCAACAGCGACAACAAGCCCAAAATGCCCAAGTACAAAACAG
>CAKUDT010000351.1 GCA_934645125.1 uncultured Eggerthellaceae bacterium | reverse complement strand
CGCATGCATAACATTCAAGCCCGCATTGAACGTGGCGAAAGACGCCAAATGCTCGTGCGTGCCCACAAACGCCGGGCACAACACGCGCTCACCCAACTGCTCGCACGGAGAATCGGCATAGCGTTCGGGCAGGTCATCGCCCACATAAACAATACGCCCCTGGTCTTCCACCAAATAGCGCACCACGCTATCACGCGCATCCACCGTCAGAATTGTGCCCTCATAAACTTTCACACGTGCCTTCTTTCCTGCGGTTTTACTGAGTGTGTTCAGTTTATCACCATTTTCGGACATTAATGAACACGCTCTTGCCCACCGTATCAAAATGCGGAACTTAAAAAGCACACCCCGCCCAATCGAAACACACCCGAAACACCATGCTAACAAACGTGCAAATTCAACGTCATACACTAGTTTGGAAGTACCCTGTAAGGAGCAGTTTATGGAAAACCAGACGTTGTACAGCCCAACATTCGAGCATGATTCATGCGGCATTGGCGGCGTTATCCAAATAAAAGGCGTGCGCAGCCACGCTTGCGTAGAAGACGCCTTGAGCATTGTGGAAAAGCTGGAACACCGCGCCGGCAAGGACGCCAGCGGTGAAACCGGCGATGGCGTAGGCATTATCCTGCAAGTTCCCACACGCCTTCTGAACAGCGTTGTTGTTGAAGAAGGCCTGATGCAGGCGCAGTCCAATACAAACCCTCTGGGTGGCGCGGGCGACATTGGCGTGGGTATGATCTTCTTCCCGCAAGATGATCTGAAGCGCCAGATGCTCATGCACAAGCTAGAGCGCATTTGCGCGCGCCGCAACGTTCCCTTCGCCACGTGGCGCAAAGTTCCCACGAACCCCGATATCCTGGGAAAGAAGGCGCGCGATTGCATGCCCGCCATCTATCAAGCGCTGGTCACGCGCCCCAGCAACGTGGAAGCGGGCCTGGACTTTGACCGCTTGCTCTACCTGGTACGCCGCGAGTTCGAGCAGTCGGCCACAGCCGAAGGGTGCTACGTGGCATCGTTTAGCAGCCGCACCGTGGTCTACAAAGGCATGTTCCTGGTGAAACAGCTGCGCAAATTCTACCCTGATCTGCAGGATTCCCGCTGCGAGAGCGCCATTGCCCTGGTGCATTCCCGCTTTTCCACGAACACAAACCCCAGCTGGCAGCGAGCGCATCCCAACCGCGTGCTGCTGCACAACGGCGAAATCAACACGATTCGCGGCAACCTTGACCGCATGAATGCGCGCGAGGAAACTATGAGCAGCCCGCAGTTCCAAAACGACATGGAATGCGTGATGCCCGTGATTGACAGCGCGGGTTCCGACAGCGCCATGCTGGACAATGCGCTGGAATTCCTGATGTTTTCCGGCATTGAACTGCCGAAAGCCGTAATGATGCTGGTGCCTGAACCCTGGAGCAAGAACACGAATATCTCGGTTGCGCGCCGTAACATGTTCCATTACTACGCCACCATGATGGAGCCTTGGGATGGCCCGGCAGCGCTGCTGTTCACCGATGGCGAAGTGATGGGCGCAGCGCTTGACCGCAACGGCCTGCGCCCCGCGCGCTATTACGTGACCGATGATGACCGCCTGATTCTTTCCTCTGAAGTGGGCGTTCTTGATATTCCCGATGAGCACATTGTTACCAAGCAGCGCCTGGAACCGGGTCGCATGTTGGTGGTAGACACCGTTGCTGGCGTGGTGAAAGACGATGAAGCCATTAAAGAAGGCTACGCTGCCGAGCATCCATATGGCGAATGGCTTGACTGCCAGCTTATCAAGCTGGAAGAACTGCCCGAGCCAAAACGTGCGTTGCATTATTACGACGCGCACGAGTTGGCACGCCTGCGGCGCGCGTTCGGCTATTCCTACGAAGACGTGTACTCCGTGCTGCTCCCCATGGCGAAATCCGGCGTTGAGCCCACCGCTGCCATGGGAATTGACACGCCGCTAGCCGTGCTGGACAAAGGCGAGCGGCCCCTGTTCGATTACTTCAAGCAAATGTTTGCGCAGGTCA
>CAKUDT010000350.1 GCA_934645125.1 uncultured Eggerthellaceae bacterium | reverse complement strand
CAGCAATTGCCTCGGGGCCAGCTTTAACCGTTTTGATGAAGCTTTTGGCCCACACAACGTAGATAACGGTATATACCAGGCCAAAGAGCGCCAGCGTAATGATGATTTGAGGCGCGCTCACCGCTTGGGAAATGCCATCGGCCGTAAGCAGTTCGCCGTAAACGATCCACGGCTGGCGTCCGAATTCAGCCGTGCACCAGCCGAACTGAATAGCAAGCAGCGCAGCGGCCCAGCCAATCATCATCAGGTAAAGCGGCCATTTGCGCTTTTCAACGCTCAGTTTTCCAAAAGCAACCAGCAGCGAAAGAATAAGCGCAAGCGCTACAACGCCGAAAAGAAGAAGCATCATGTGGTAGCACTGATAGATCAGGTTCACGTCGGTCGGGCGCTCGTTTTCGGGGAAATCGTTGATGCCCGGGAATTCCGCATTGAAGTCGCCCGTTGCAAAAAAGCTCGTAAGGCCGGGGATTTCAACGGTGATGAGCTGCTCGTTTTCCTCGTCAACCCAGCCAATAAGGGACAAACCCATAGGGCCAGTCTCGTACTGTCCCTCCATGGCAGCCAATTTCGCGGGTTGCTGCTCCGCAACTTCAACGGCTTGCTGATGCGCCACAGGAACCATAAGAATCGTGCATGCCAGCGAAACAACAGCGCCAAGCTTGACAAGTTTCATGCCCGCATTGCCCGGGCGCTTCTTGAGCAGGAAATACGCGCCCACCGCAATGGTCATAAGCGCGCCGCAGAGCATCACGGCAACCAGCACGTGCGCATAGCGCTGCAGCGTGGAGTAATTAAGCGCGGCGGCGAAGAAATCCGTGAGCACCGCGTTGCCATCGGGGCCAATCGTGTAGCCCGCCGGAGTCTGCATCCACGAGTTCGCAACGATGATCCACAGAGCAGAAAGGCAGGAGCCAATCCAAACAAGCCATGCGCTTACCAGGTAAAACTTCTTGCTCACTTTTTCGCGCCCAAAGAGCAAAACACCCAAAAAGACCGATTCCAAGAAGAACGCGAACAGAGCTTCGGCCGCAAGGGGCGCACCGAAAATGTCGCCAACAAAGCGCGAGTAATCCGCCCAGTTAGTGCCAAAACTAAACTCCATCGTAATGCCCGTGGCAACACCTACGGCAAACGTGCCCGTAAAAAGCTTGAGCCAGAAGCGTGCCAAATGGTCATCTTCGGGTTTACCGCTGCGGTATGCCTTGGTCATTAGTATGGCAAGAATCAAACCGAATCCAATGCTGAGCGGCACGAACATGTAGTGATAGATAGCCGTTCCGGCAAATTGCAGTCGGTCAAGAAACACCACATCCTGCATAAATTCCATGCAAGTCCCCTCCTTAAGTACCCCTGTTTATAGACGTCTGAAATCCCAGTGTTTCAGTTGTCTTTCACTATAAGGCATAGCAGTATACAAATGCACGTGATTTTTGATATTTTTTGAGAATTATTACTAATAAGAACAAGTTATTAGTGTTTTCGCGTTTTAAGAGCACAGGAGCACAAGACGCGTGAAAAAAGCGACGGCAAAGAAATGAGCCGATGTACGACGCCTTGGATAAGTTGAGCGATACGCAAGTCCGAAAAGCCGCTCAAAGGTAGAGGCGCGTTCTATACAGTCGCACCAAAATCCTACTTGCGGAATTTGCTATATAGAACATCAAGCATGGTCATGAAATAATCAGTGGCAGCTTGTGCATCGCGTTGCTCAGAAGGAAGCGAGCAAAACTCGCTGATGTAACCACGAAACATTGCACATTCCATGTCGGAAATCATGCGCGCATCTTTGACGTTGAAAGCACCAGCAACCGCAGCTCGGCGCACCACAATAAAGTCACGCTCGTGCAAATCGTTATTGAAAAAAACCGAGGTGAACAATCCATCAAGACCATGCAAAGCCTGAGGAAACAACTCGTAATACTCAAAAATGGCATCGCTTAGCTGGTCGCTATCAATGCCCCAAAACATCATGAGGAAAATCTCGGGGTTACAAAAAGCCTTGCTCGCAAAGCAAAGCCACATGGTTCTAAGA
>CAKUDT010000349.1 GCA_934645125.1 uncultured Eggerthellaceae bacterium | reverse complement strand
AGCTGTTTGTAAAAGCAGCTATCTGTCTCTGGAATTCTGCCATGGGCAGCCAGAGGAAGACGAACTGCAAAGCGGCATTCCTTCCAGAGAAATCATCGATTTGTGCCGGACATCGGACGCAGTGGTGTTTTGTTTACAGGAAACCGGTGCTTACACCCGCAGCTACTTGGATATTCTCCGTTCCAAACTGGGGCTTTTTGGCTCTATGCGTTCTATTCGTATTTTCCCTGCGCTGGCTTCCTGTGCTATGGTGAAAGAAACCACCGTTTCCGGTACAGATTGTTTAATTGTGCAGGAGGAATGGTCGGCCAGCATGCTGCCGGAGCAGGGGGAAAAAATCATTGACGGCGACCTCTGTGGGTACGATGTGCTGTTGACCAACAGCCAGACGGCCCAGTTGACTGCCCAGGCGGCACTTCGCGCTGCGATGGAACGCCGTCAAAAAATGATTTTTACCGACTTGTGCGATAAAATGTCCTCTGCTGCTCTGCGCCGCAGAATTACCAATCTGGCTGCATCCGAGTTTTCACAGGTAGAGCTTTCCCATCTGCCGGCAGCCGAGGTGGCTGCAAGATTTGTCCGTAGTCCCTCATCAATTGACGTAGTGCTGGCTGATCCGTTGCTGGGCAACCTTTTATTTGCCCAAGGTCTGGCAATGACAGGTACGCCAAATTTGCAGTGCGCTGCATATTTCGGTTATGGTAAACAGGGCGTTTATTACAACGCCTGTCCTTTGCCGGCATCCAGCCCAAAAGAGGACGCTTGCTGCCCTGCATCCTTTATTTTAGCCGCTGCGATGGCCCTGAGGTACAGCATGGGCTTAGAATGGGAAGCCTGCTGCATAGAAAAGGCCGTGGCAAAAGTGCTTTCACTGGGCCGCACAGCAGATCTACATCAGCCTTCTCTTCCAACTGTCTCCGCCTCTGTATTCGCCGCATATATTGCACAAACCGCGGCAGAATATATATCAGCTGCCGAATAAAGCTTTTTGCCTTATCGGCAAAAAAATGCCGGAGGCGCTTATGGAATTCTCCATTCAAAAAATAAGACGATGCGGAAAATCCGCCTTGCGTTCACATCGGCGTGAGGCGGCCCGTGTCGTTTTTTTTACCATTTTTCTGCCTTTTTTGCTTCTGCTGCTTTTGGGCGTCAACCTGTATCATAATATTCCGGGTACATTCATCGGGCAAAATGAAAAAGCGGTATGGATTTTTGCAGGAATCGCAGCTGTGGTATTTTTGTTTTTTTACCTTCCTCTTTGGCTGGGTGCCAAACGTTGGTATCTGGAAACCTGTCGACCAGGCAGACTGCGCATACCGTCTGTTTTTTATTATTTTTTTTCTTTCCGTCTTTATGGCAAAGCAGTCGTTACCGGTTTGCATCTCGCCTTTTGCCAAACTGTCCTTCTGCTGTTGGGAATTTTACCCGGAAGCGGCACGGCAGTCATTTCAGTTGTAATGTTTCGCTGGTCCGATCATGATCTGGGCAGATCGTTATCCCTTTTGTGTCTGCTTGCTGGAGCCGGTCTGCTTTTATGCGGTATTGCATGGGCAAAATACATCGGCCGCCGATATTTCTGGGTCCCTTGGCTGCTGGCAGCTGATCCTTCTGCGCCGTCGCGTTGGATTTTTGGAGAAGCGTCACGGCTTTGCCGTGAAAAGAGGGGAATTTGGGAGGATATTTACCGCCGTTTATGGTGGCCTCGGTTACTATCTCTGGGGATCATACCAGCCTTTTGGGCACTTCCTATCGTAGATTGTACATTGGTTTTATGGCTGTCTGAGCAACTCCCGATTTATGAAAAAAGCAGCGTCCCCACTTCTTTCCGGCAACGTAAAATCAGACATTTTTCTGCTGGGAAAACACCTTTTCCGGCAGAAAAACAAGAAATTCCCGTTTAAAAGAAATATGCGACGTTAAGAACGGGTTATATAAAGTAGCCAGCTTTTATATATGCTCCAAGCACATCTGGACAACTCGGATCGTTTTTAATTAAGAACTGTTTTACCATTTATTTTTCTGAGATAAGCAGCAT
>CAKUDT010000348.1 GCA_934645125.1 uncultured Eggerthellaceae bacterium | reverse complement strand
GACTTCAACGTTACGTTCTTAATGGAAATGCAATCACTAGAAGAACCCGTGGTGTACGTGTTGACCAGACCGTAGCCAGCAATTTTCTCGCCGTAGATGTTCAAATTGGAAACGGAAGCTTCCTCAGTCGCACCCAGCAGCGGCAAGCCGTCAACGGGAACCGTAAGCAGATGGTTATCGCCATCAATGGAGCCCTTGAAGCGCGCGGTTGCAGATCCAATGGGCGTCCAGCCAGCAGGAAGCTCGATATCGGCAGCCATCTTGAAGTAAACGCCTTCGTACTTTTCGCCGCCAGCAACGTTTTCGGAAAGCTTCGTCAAATCAGCAGCGGACTTCAGCAGGTACGGTTTTTCCTGCGTGCCTTTGCCCGCAAAATCACCTGTTTGCTCCTCGATAGCAACCGTAAATGTGTAGGTATGCGCGATGTAGGCCTCACCACTTGTATTGTTCATGGAAGGCCAGGTCGGATCGCCGCACTTCACGGTGATAACAGTGCCGTCGCTCACTGGAACGTTCTCGGTGCGCTTGTACGTTGTGTCGCCAACAGATGTGCGCACCTGGAAGTTCTTGTTCGCAGCGGTCGGAACAACCGTAACGGACTCAGTGTCCGCAGGAAGCGTCAATGTGTAAGCGGCAGTCTCGGGGTCAAAGGCCTTGTCAAGAACACCATCGCTGAATGCGATTTCCTTCACCGTGGTATCATTGTTGTCCCATGTACCACCGTGATCTACGCCGTAATCCAAGGTAAAGAAAATATGGATTTCATCGTTTGCAGTCAAATTACCATTAGCAACAGTAAAAGAACCAAAACCCAGATTGGTGAACCAGTCATTCAAAGTGCCCATCCAACCGGATTTAGGGGTGCCATCGAACGCAGCAAGCCCATTAACGGACTCGATATAGTTACTTTCCAGGCCCTCTGCCGTTGCTTTCACTTCGTCAAGCGCCGCGCCAACGCAGTTCATCATGGTGCTGTTTTCGTTGAGGTCAACCCACGTATCAACCAAAACGCCATCCCATGCGGCACCATCCGCTTTCGGGTAAACCGTGTTATCAACGACAACATGTACTTGGCTTTTCGCATCATCTCTTGCCACCGCCAGCACTGTTGCCGGCAAAGCAGGCAGAAGTCCCGCAGCCAAGACCAGGGACACCGCCGTACTTAGCAGCTTTTTGCCCCACGACCTACTCTTCTTCATTCCCCACATCCCTTCGGTACATCCCGCTTCCCTTTCGGAAAACAAAACACCCGCTTGTCGCAAGAAGGACAAAGCGGGCGCAGTTGCAAAAGATATACGGCAAACACGCAAGCGAAGTCCCCAGCGATGGCGGATTCTTCTTTATCGCTCGATGATCCGGCTTATCTTCCGCACGTTGCACCCTCTGCACAACGAACCAGAAGCTTCACGGTGACCTGCTCGCGGGGACTTACACCCCATTCAATCGATGCCTTGCGGCACAAAAGCGATAAACGTCTATCTGTTCAGCATACCTGCTTTCCTGAAAAACGCAAGCAAAAGCATCTAGTTGCGCATGGCCGCCTTGCATCGTTTTACGCCCTCCTGCAAACCGTAACGCAAACCGCGGCGAATGCGAGATGCCAGAAAACAAGGAATTGCGTATTTGTGAGCAAACCCGTATCATTGCGCAACAGAAAGGTGTCAAACGCTTCAAACCGTTTGGTGAAAAGGGAAGCAGGTGAAAGGCCTGCGCGAACTCGTCACTGTAAGCGGACAAGGCCGAATCCACGGGATTTGCACCCAGCCACTGAGCAATCGGGAAGGCGGATTCGGTTACAGCCGTAAGCCAGGAGACCTGCCTTTCTTGTTACAGACCGGCTTGACCACGAGTGATTGGTCTTGGTTTTGTCCTTTGCGTTCAGGCTCACGGGGAATGCTAAAGGGTAAGCCTTCGCTCGCGTGCAGGCCAAAACGAGCGAAAAGGAGAAAACCGTGAAGAAAACCGTCCGTATTGTTGCAGGCGTGGCATGCGCCCTTGCTTTAAGCTGCACCATGCTCGCTGGCTGCGCAAGCAC
>CAKUDT010000347.1 GCA_934645125.1 uncultured Eggerthellaceae bacterium | reverse complement strand
AGGTCGCCCGTGCCGTGCAGCATGAAGGGCACGTAGGGGTTCTCCACGCAGAACGGCTCGAAATCCTGGCCTGCTACGAAATTGCGGATGATGCCATCGTTGCGCGTGATGCCTTTGAGCACAACCGTCTTGGCGCCTTTCTTGAGCAGGCCCGCGGTGAGTTCTGCTGCGCGCTCATCGGAGATATCGGAGCCTTCCCAGGCGTCGCCAATGGGCTGGTCAAGGATGATTGCGGCTTCGGTAAGGTTGGGCGTAAGGATGTCGGCCTCGGACGCAAGCTGAACCATCGCATCGCACAGCTCGGGAGTGTAGGTGGGGTAAATCTTGCCATGATCGGCCATAACGGGATCAACAAGCTTCAGGGCCTTCGGATAACGCTCGTATAGACTCTTGATGATATCCACCTGAACGGGGTCGCCCAGAAAACCGGAATAGATGGCGTCAATTTCAACGCCAATGCCTTTCCAGGCGTTCAGATAATCGGTCAGAATGGGAGTGGTGTCATGCATGTACCAGCCCGGAAATGCAGTATGGCTGCTGAACAGGCCGGTGGGAACGGGGCAAACGTCGCACCCGGCGGCAGAGAGCACGGGAATGGCCACACCCAAGGAGCATTTGCCGTAGCCGCACAAATCGTGCACGGCGGCAATGCGGGGGATGTAAGCGCCTTCGCGCTGGTAGAGCGTTACATCGTTTGCGGTTGTCATAGCTAGTCCTTTCGTAGGAATTATTGTTCGTAGGGAAGGCTAGTTCTTGCGCTCTTATCGGTTCAAGTGCCAAAATATCAATTATTAGCATGACCAGATTAATATCAGATAAGGGCCAGGTATGCTTACCTACGATATGAACTTGCGCGGCGATGAGCCGCTCTATGAGTTTCTGTACGAATCCATTGCGGCCGACATTCGTGCGGGTAACTTACCTGCATTGAAAAAGCTCCCTTCAAAGCGAGCGCTTGCGAAGCATTTGGGTGTGAGCTTGATAACGGTGGAATCTGCGTTTTCGCAGCTTATTGCCGAGGGCTATATTCGCTCGGTGGAACGCAAGGGGTATTACGTTTGCGATTTGCCCCAAATAGATGGTGGTGTGCATGCGGGGGCTCGCATGCACGCGGGTCAGAGCATGCGTTCGGACGCCAATGCTGGCATGGGTGCATTTTTGGTTGATGCCGCAAGGACCGGTGCGGGTGCGGGCGCAGGTCAGAGTGCGTTTCCTGCTGCCGATATTGGCGCCCGCGCGTTTTCGGTTGCGGATGCGGGTACTGTTGTGGGTTCGGGCTCGTTTCCGATTGCCCGTGTGGACATGATGTCACCTGCGTTTGCGGGCGCGAGCGAGGCTGCAGTCGTGAGTGCGTCTGACACGCTTGGCACGTCCGGGGTTGTCAGAGCGTTCGGTGCGCTCGGAGCGCTGAACGACGCCGTCCGAGCCTTCGGCGCTGCGACGCGCAAGTCGATGCAGGAAGCCTCTTCTGGCGTAGCTTCGCAAAACATCGAATTCGACTTACATGGTGGTTCGCTCTCGAGCGCTTTTCCGTTTGATGCTTGGGCGCGCTGCATGCGCGAGGCGCTTTCGCGCGAATCCGAAAGTGATTTATCCGATACAAAAAGCCCGCTGGGTACGCTGCGTCTTCGCCAAGTTCTTGCCGATTACCTGCGAGAATATCGCGGTATGGATGTTTTGCCACAGCAGATTGTAGTCGGTGCGGGCGCGCAATACCTGTACGGCATGATTATCCAGCTTCTCAATGAAGTGCGCGGGTCGTGTCACGTGGCTATTGAAAACCCGGGATATCCGCGCCTGGAAAAGATATATCGCGTCAATCGCGTTCCTGTTTCGTATATTCCCATGGATGACCAGGGGATTCGCATGGATCTGCTTGCCGCAAGCGGAGCGAACGTGGTGCATATCACGCCGTCGCATCAGTTTCCCACGGGATTGGTAACATCGGTGCCGCGCCGCTATGAAATCTTGAGCTGGGCGGCGCAAGATCCCAACCGTTTCATTGTTGAGGATGACTACGATTGCGAGTTTCGGCT
>CAKUDT010000346.1 GCA_934645125.1 uncultured Eggerthellaceae bacterium | reverse complement strand
CTGCGTCGTCGTTATCCGTTTGCGCAGGTGCTGCTTGCAGGCGTTCCCGTTGAGGGCGCCGATGCCCCGCGGTATCTTGTGACAGGCATGAAGACCGTGGTGGATGCCGGTGCCGAACTGGTGCTGGTGGTGCGTGGCGGCGGATCATTCGAGGATTTGATGCCGTTCAACGATGAGCGCCTGGCGCGCACGATTGCCGCATGTCCCGTGCCGGTGGTAACCGGTATTGGTCACGAGCCCGATACGACCATCGCCGATCTAGTGGCGGATTTGCGCTGCTCAACGCCAACTGCGGCCGCAGAAGCAGTGAGCCCCGAAGATGGCTACCTTGATGGTGTGCTGGCTCAAAGTGCCGACAAGATGAAAAGCTGCGTTGAGCGGAAGCTTCACTTGGAGGCGTTGCGGCTGGATGGCCAGGTGCGTCGCTCTTTGTTCCGCGATTCCCAAGCGCTTTTGTCGCAAGAATGGATGGGGCTTGATTACAGTGCGGAAAGGTTGTCGCGCGCCATTCCCATGAACATCATGCGCGATAAAAGCAGTTTGGATGCGGCTCAGGCAAGCTTGAGGAAGCTTTCTACCACGCTTGTCGCCGCCGACAAGCAGCGCGTTGCCGATGTGTCTCAGCGGGTGGGCAAGGCCATTGCGGTGAACCTCGATCGTTTTGGCGCGCAGCTTTCCCTTGCGGCAGCGCAGGTGAACTCGCTTTCGCCGTTGGCGGTTCTTGGCAGGGGGTATTCCATTGTCTTCGATGGAGAAGGCGGCGTTGTGCATAATGCAGGCGCGGTGCATGTGGGCGACGACGTTCACGTTCGCCTTGGCAAAGGCTCGCTTTCTTGCAAGGTGAATGCAATTGATGCGGAAGACCATGCTCATGATAAGGAGAAACAATAATGGAGGATATGCAGGAAAACGTGGCAGCACAGACTGCCGGCAGTGTGGATGAGCTCACGTTTCGCCAGGCTATGGCTGAGCTTGAGCAGATTGTCGATCAGCTTGAGAGCAACACGCTTGAGCTTGAGGACAGCCTGCAAAAATACGAGCGTGGCGTGGCGTTGATCGTTTCGTTGAAGGGCCGCTTGAATCAGGCGCAGCAGAAAGTGGATGTGCTGATGGGCGAGCTTTCCGGCGCAACCGACGACACCACGCAGGACACCACGCTTTCGTAGACGCCCGCAGCCGATAGCTCTTCACAGGCGTGTATGCCGTGTTCGGCGATTTTTCATGCCTTCTGTCATTTTTTCCTTGACGAACGATGCGAACTGGTAAGTTTTTGGCGTGCGCCCTTTCCTGACAAGGATGTTCAATTTACAATAGGATAGTTCAAGCACTATAACGGTAAATTACAGAGAGGAAGCATTGATGAACGTTTTGGTATTGAACGCCGGCTCATCATCGGTGAAGTATCAGCTGCTGCACGTTGAAACGAAGGAAGTTTTGACCAAGGGTGCCTGCGAGCGCATTGGCGCCGACGATGGCATTTTCACTCATGGCATGAAGCCGAACGAGGTAAAAGAAATCGTTCCCATGCACAACCATGAGGAAGCGATTGCCCGCGTTCTGAAGTGCCTGGTAGAAGGCGAGACCGCTGTTCTTGAGAGCCTTGATCAGATTGACGCTGTTGGTCATCGCATCGTTCAGGGTGGTAAATACTTCAAGGGTTCCACCATTGTTGACGACGACGTTATTGCCAAGATTGACGAGCTTGCCGAACTTGCTCCCTTGCATAATAAGCCCGCGCTGCAGGGCATTTACGCGTGCCAGAAGCTCATGCCGGGCACGCCGATGGTCACGGTGTACGACTCTGCCTTCTTTTTCACCATGCCCCCGAAGGCTTATATGTACCCGATTCCCTACGAGTACTACGAGAAGTACGGCATCCGCAAGTACGGCGCTCATGGTACGTCCCACAAGTACGTTTCTCGTCGCGCCGCTGAGTTCTTGGGCAAGCCGCTTGAAGAGCTGAAACTGATTACGTGCCACCTGGGCAACGGCTGTTCTATCTCTGCCATCAAGGATGGCGTTGCGGTTGATACCTCCATGGG